>JBLNCC010000085.1:0-14306 GCA_050260395.1 Betaproteobacteria bacterium | reverse complement strand
TTGACAAGATCGTCAAGGAAGAGGTCAGGAAGATGATCCTTGAGGAGGGTTACCGGCCTGACGGGCGCAGGGTTGACGAGATCCGGCCGATATCGTGCGAGGTTGGGGTGCTTCCAAGAGTGCACGGGTCAGGGCTATTCACCCGGGGCCAGACGCAGGTGCTTACAAGCGTGACGCTGGGGGCAATCGGGGAGGAGCAGCTCCTCGACGGGCTGGGTGAAGAGGAGTCCAAGCGCTACATGCACCACTACAACTTCCCACCCTACAGCGTAGGGGAAGTGCGGCCCATGAGGGGTCCGGGTCGGCGCGAGATAGGCCACGGTGCACTTGCTGAAAGAGCGCTTGCGGCGATGATCCCGGATGAGGAGACGTTCCCATACACGATCCGGCTCGTATCGGAAGTGCTCGAATCGAACGGCTCCACTTCACAGGCCAGCGTGTGCGGGTCCACGCTCGCGCTCATGGACGCGGGAGTCCCAATCAAGCGGCCTGTTGCGGGGATCGCCATGGGGCTCGTCAAGGAAGGCGACCGGGTCGTCATCCTCTCCGACATTCAGGGCATCGAGGACGCCCTCGGAGACATGGATTTCAAGGTGGCGGGCACCGAACGCGGGGTCACCGCCATCCAGATGGACATCAAGATCCCCGGAATAACCAGGGATATCCTGGCGAAAGCGCTTGCCCAGGCTAGGGAGGGACGGCTCTTCATACTCGGCAAGATGCTCGAGGTGATACCCGAGCCGCGCAAGGAGCTTTCACCATACGCCCCCAGGATCATACGGATGAACATCGACCCGGAGAAGATCCGCGACGTTATCGGGCCCGGCGGCAAGGTCATACGACACATCATCGACGAGACCGGTGCGAAGATCGATATCGAGGATGATGGGCGGGTCTTCATCGCGGCCGTGGACGAGACGGCGGGAGCGAAAGCGAGGAAGATGATCGAGGATCTCACCGCAGAGGTCGAGGTCGGAAAGGTGTACACGGGGACCGTGACCCGCATAATGAACTTCGGCGCGTTCGTGGAGATACTCCCGGGCAGAGAGGGTCTGGTCCACATCTCCGAGCTTGCGCACACGCGCGTGCCCAGGGTCGAAGACGTCGTTAAGGTGGGCGACACCATCGAGGTCAAGGTGACCGAGATAGACCGGCAGGGCCGGATAAACCTGTCGCGCAAGGACGTGCTCCCGAGAGATCACGCGTTGGAAGCCGGGTGCAGGCCTGGCGCGCCCAGGCGGTCGGACCAGCGCGGCGGGTACAGGCACCGAAAGTAAGATCGCGGAGAGCGAACACGTGGAGCTCCGGCAATAGCGCGCCCGCCTTGCCCAAACGCCGACGCGATGCTGACGCGTTGAGCGGGGGGCGCGCCGGAAGGCCCATGAGCCCGCGGCACGCTCGTATTTCCTCGACTAATTCATTCCCCACCTACGGATTCATGAGATGTGATAGCGCTTGATCTTATAGTAGAGGCTGCGGAGACCTATCCCGAGCAGCTTCGCTGCCGCGGTCTTGCTGCCTCCTGCGGCCTCAAGGGCGCGAAGGATGGCCCGTTTCTCGGCGTGCTCGACGGCCTCGCGAAGGCTCGGGATGCCCTGCGCCGATGGCCCGCCTCGCGCCTGCGCTTCCGCTTCGGCTTCGGCGCCCTTCCCTGGGCCCGCCTGCGGCGCTTGCAGGCCTTGCTGGAACCTGCCCAGCGCGGGCAAATGGCGCGGCAGGATCTGTACCTCGCTGAAGTGCATGTTGATGATGGCGCGGCTCAGAACGTTCTCGAGCTCCCTCACGTTTCCCGGCCAATCGTACTCGGTAAGGATGTCAAGGGCTTCCTCTGAGATGCGGCTCACGTTTCTGCCGTAGGCTTGGTTGAACCGACGTATCAGGCTGTGGCACAGAAGAGGTATGTCTTCGATGCGTTCTCGAAGGGGCGGGATGAAAATGGGGACCACATTGAGCCGATAGTATAGGTCCTCCCGCATCCGCCCTTCGCGGACGGCTTTCTCGAGGTCGGTGTTGGTGGCGGCTATCACGCGGACGTCCACCGGTATCGGGCGCGTGTCGCCAACCCGCACGATCTCCCTCTCTTGAAGGACTCGCAGCAGTTTGGCTTGCAGCGCGAGGTTTGTTGCCCCCACCTCGTCCAGGAAGATGGTCCCGCCGTTTGCCTCCTCGAAGAGGCCGCGCTTCCCGCCTCGCTTCGCGCCGGTGAAAGCGCCTTCCTCGTAGCCGAAGAGCTCCGATTCGAGGAGCGTATCAACGATCGCGGTGCAGTTTACCCTTATGAATTGGCCGCGCGCACGGTCGCTCGCGTTGTGGATGGCGTGCGCGAAGAGCTCCTTCCCGGTTCCGCTCTCCCCCCTGAGGAGGACGGTGACCGGTGTAGCCGCCACCCGCCTCGCCTGTTCGATTGCGCGTGCCATCTTCGGGCTTACGCCGACTATGTCGTCGAAGGTGTACTTGGCCTCGAGTCGCCTGATGAGCCTTTTTGCCCTGTCAAGCTCCTCGGTGAGCCTCCGGATCTCGGAGGTATCGTGGATCACAGCCACGCTGCCCTTGAGCTTGTCGTCAACGATGATGGGCGCGGCATGGACTATGACCTCCTTCTTCCGCGGGCCAACCTTCATGTGCGCGCCCCGCACGGGAAGCCGCGTGCGAAGCACCTTCATGTGCATGCTCTCGCCCTCGGCGATATCGGTGGTGGCGGGCTTGCCGATCACGTCCTCTTCGGTCAGTCCGGTCAGGCGGGTGTACGCTGGGTTAATCAGGAGCCCCATCCCGTTCTCGTCCACGACTGAGATCGCGTCCTGGGTTGAGTTGATTATAGCCTCCAGGAGGCCCTGGATCTGGCGGAGGTTCGTTATCTCCTCGGCGAGCGAGATGACCTCGCTGATGTCTCGGAAAACCGCAACCGCACCGATCACTTTGCCCTCGGCGTCTCTTACAGGCACGCGGTTGGTGATGATCTTGACTCCGCCCAACACCTGCTGCTGGTTCAGCTCGGCCTGGCCGGTTTCCAGCACGACGTGGAGCCTGGTATTTGGGATCACGTCCTGTGCGCGCCGCCCTATCATCTCGTCCGGATCGAGCCCGGTGATACGGGCGGCGGCCGCGTTGAAGATGGTGATGAGACCGTGGCGGTCCACCGCGATCATCCCATCGTGGGTGGAGTTCAATATGACCTCGAGTTCCCTGTTAGAGAGCCGAAACCTCTCAGCCCGTGCCATCGAATCCCTTCCTCGTTCCTGCCTCAGTATGTGTAGAATCCTTTCCCAACCTTCTTGCCCAAGCGCCCTGCGTCCACCATCCGGCGGAGGAGAGGGCACGGCCGGTACTTCGGGTCCCCAAAACCCTCGTAGAGGATCTCCATGATGTATAGGCACGTGTCGAGCCCGATGAGGTCGGCGAGGGCCAGCGGGCCCATGGGATGGTTCATGCCGAGCCGCATCACGGTGTCGATGTCCTCGCGGGAGGCAACACCTTCCATGAGGCAATAGGCTGCTTCGTTGATCATGGGAATGAGGAGCCTGTTGGAGACGAACCCGGGATAGTCGGAGACCGACACAGGGGTCTTTCCCATCCTCTCCGCGAGCGCCCAGGTGTCCTTTCTCGTCTCGTCCGAAGTGGCCTGGCCGGATATGATCTCCACCAATTTCATGGCGGGGACGGGATTCATGAAATGCATGCCGATGACCTTCTCGGGCCGTCTCGTGGCGGCCGCAAGCCGCGTGATGGATATGGAGGACGTGTTGGAGGCGATGATGCCCTCGGGCGGAAGAAGGTCGTCCATTTTCCGGAAAACGTCCTTCTTTATATCAACGTTCTCCGTGACCGCCTCGATCACCATGTCAGCATCGGACGCGAGAGAAAGGTCCGACCCAATGCGGATCCGCGCAAGCGCCGCGTCTCGCTCCTCGGGTCCCATCTTGCCCTTCTCGACCGCGCGGGAAAGCCCCCTTTGGACGGCGACGAGACCCCTGCGCGCGAAGTCTTCCGAGACATCCAACATGACCACGCGAAGCCCAGCCGCCGCTGCCACCTGTGCTATGCCGGACCCCATTTGTCCAGCACCAATCACCGCAAGCTTCGAGACGTCCATGAGCAAGCCCCCTTCCGTTGCCGGTCTGGTTCGCGCTCCCGGAAAGCGCCGACGCGTCCCTTGAATCTTTCTTCGTGCAGGACCCGATCCCTTCAAAAAGCGAGCGCGCGATTAGCCTGGGACCCAGCTTTACGTGCGAGGTTGAGGGAGTCGGGTGAAAACCCACGGTTGCGCGCTCGACCGCTTTGCGAGAAGGAAACGGGGGAGCGGCCTTCTCGCCCACGCGGCCGATGTGGGCCGTTGCGGCGGTGCGTGACGGGAACCTGTGGTTCGTTGCCCAACTCGAGGGCCGGCTCATGCATAGCTTGAGAGCAGGCTCGTGAATGAGCGTAGTGTGCAGTATATTGCAGAGCACCCCCCTTGCGGACTGCACATATTTGCACGCGACCCGGGGTCGCCCGCCCGGCGCTGCCTGGTTTGCGGGCGGTCACGGGCGTCCGAACCGTCAGGGAGAATGGCATGACACTTGCATACATCTATCCTGTGACCAAGGCGCGCAAAACCTCTCGGCGCATGTGAACAGGGTGGCGACAAGCCGAGAACCTGGCAGGCCTGCCCGGGTCTGCGGCGGGAGAGGATCTAAAGGTGGAAACGTTGCAGGTGCTCGTGATTAATCCTGGCTCCACCGCCACCAGGATAGCCCTGTACGCTCCATCGGGCCCGCTTTTTGAGAGGAAGCTTGTCCACGACCACAAGACGCTCGCCTCGTTTTCCGGCATCATGGACCAATTCGAGTATAGACTGTCCGAGACCATGGCGGCTCTGAAAGAGGCGGCCGTGGAACCGGCTTCCGTCGCGGCGGTCGTGGCTCGCGGCGGCCTTCTGCGGCCTGTTGCCGGCGGCACTTACATCGTGAGCGAGAGGATGCTGGAGGACCTTCGGAACCAGGTACAAGGGCCCCACGCGTCAAACCTCGGGGGCATCATCGCTCGGGCCATCGCTGACACGTGGGGTGTTCCGGCCTTTGTGGTGGATCCGGTGTCGTGCGACGAGTTCGAGCCGCTCGCGAGGGTAGCAGGCCTGCCGGAGCTCGCTAGGCGCAGTTTGAGCCACGCGCTGAATATCAAGGCCGCGGTGAGGCAAGCCTCGCGGGAGATGGGGGTGGGCATCGAAACCGCGAACTACGTTGTTGCCCACCTCGGCGGGGGCATATCCGTGGCGGCGTGCCGTGGCGGGCGCATCATCGACGTGAACAACGCCAACGAGCAAGGGCCTTATAGCCCGGAGCGCGCTGGTGGGGTGCCTGTGGCCGGGCTCGTTCGGCTTGCCTATTCCGGCAAGTACACAAAAGAGGAGCTCGTGAGAAGGCTCGTCGGCCGAGGGGGCCTCGCGGCTTATCTGGGGACGTCGGACGGCGTCGAGGTCGAAACGAGAATCGCCCACGGTGACGAGTTCGCGCGGCTCGTATACGAGGGAATGGCTTATCAGGTGGCCAAAGAGATCGGTGCGATGGCTTGCGTGCTCGCGGGCGACGTGAGCGCCATTCTGATAACTGGGGGCCTTGCCAACGCGACGCGCCTCGTGGACATGATCCGGAGCCGGATCGAGTTCATCGCCGAAGTAAGAGTCTACCCGGGTGAAAAAGAGATGGAGGCCCTCGCAATGGGGGCCTTTAGGATCCTTCGCGGTGAGGAGGAGCCGAGGATTTACAAATGAAAGGAGGAGGGCGGATTTGAGGGCCGGAGTTGTGAGGAGCCTTGATGACCTCGCGAAGGCGGCGCGGGAAGCGGGGCCGAGGACGTGCGCTGTGGTGGCGGCTGCCGACCCCGAGGTGCTTCTCGCTGCGGACGAGGCTTCGCGGCGGGAGATAGCGAGGTGTGTCCTCATCGGTGATCCTGTGGCCATAGGCAAAGCCGCTACTGAAAGCGGCATCGACCTGTCGCGTTACGAGATCGTGGAGGAGAAGGACACGCTCGCCGCGGTCCGTGTAGGCGTTGCCATGGTGAGCGCGGGGAAGGCGGACCTTCTGATGAAGGGGCTTGTGAGCACGGCGGACGTTCTCAGGGCGGTGCTTGACAAGGAGGTTGGTCTTCGTACAGGGCGTCTGCTTTCGCACGTGTCGGTGTTCGAAGTGCCCAGGTTCGACCGTCTCCTCATTTTCAGCGACGGAGCCATGAACATCGCGCCTGGGCTTGCTGAGAAGGCGCAGATCACGCAGAACGCCATAGACGTGACGCACGCGCTCGGAATCGCGGAACCGCGCGTCGCGGCGCTCGCGGCCGTCGAGAACGTGAATCCCGACATGCCTGCGACCATCGATGCGGCGTGTCTTGCGAAAATGTCTGAACGCGGGCAGATCAAAGGGGCGATCGTGGACGGGCCGCTTGCGCTGGACAACGCCATATCGGCCGCGGCTGCGAGCCATAAAGGCATCTCGAGCCCGGTCGCGGGGCGTGCCGACATACTCATCGTGCCGGACATCGAGACGGGCAACGTATTCTACAAGGCGCTGGTTTATCTCGCGGGCGGGTGCGCCGCGAGCGTCGTGGTGGGCGCGAGGGCGCCCGTAGTGGTCACGTCCAGGTCCGACTCTCACATGGCGAGGGTGTATTCGCTCGCCCTGGGGGTGCTTTTGTCAAGGTGAGTCAGGGGAACTGGAAAGGCTCGGCTTGCGGGGATGTTGCGTTGCCCAGGTGGATGCCTGGAGGAATACGGACGCGCCAAAAGGAGGAGATCCGGAATTGAAGCTCTTTGAAGAGATGGGACGCTACGGGTTTGAACAGGTGGTCTTTGCGACCGATGAGGTGTCGGGGCTGCGGGCTATCATAGCCATCCACGATACGACCCTCGGCCCTGCCCTCGGCGGGTGCAGGATGTGGCCTTACTCGTCTGAAGAGGAAGCGCTCATCGACGCCTTGCGACTGGCCCGGGGGATGACGTACAAGAATGCCGCCGCCGGTCTCGATTTCGGCGGGGGCAAGGCGGTCATCATCGGCGACCCGCGCAAAGACAAGTCAGAGGCGCTCTTCCGCGCGTTCGGGAGGTTCGTGGATACGCTCGGCGGCCGGTATGTCACGGCTGAGGATGTCGGTGTGAGCGTGGAAGACATGGAGATCGTGCACACCGAGACCGACCACGTGCTGGGCCTCTCTGCTACGACTGGCTCGAGCGGCGACCCGTCGCCCGTCACAGCGTTCGGGGTCGTGCGCGGCATGAAAGCTTGTGCGCTGGAAGTCTTCGGGAGCGACTCGCTCAAGGACAAGACCGTCGTGGTCCAGGGCGCGGGCCACGTGGGCTATCACGTGGTGAGGTATCTCACCGAGGAAGGCGCGAAGGTATATGTCACCGACATCTACGAGGACCGGGTCAAGAAGGCGGCCGACGATTTCGGGGCGAAGCCTGTCCCCTCCGACAAGGTGTTCGATTTCGAGTGCGACGTGTTTTGCCCGTGTGCCCTCGGCGCGGTGATAAACGACGAGACGCTTCCGAAGCTTAAGTGCAAGATCGTGGCGGGATCCGCCAACAACCAGCTCAAGGAGGATCGG
This sequence comes from Betaproteobacteria bacterium, assembly GCA_050260395.1. Classification (GTDB taxonomy): domain Bacteria; phylum Bacillota; class SHA-98; order UBA4971; family UBA4971; genus UBA6256. The sequence continues at coordinate 6,728 of JBLNCC010000085.1, read as the reverse complement.
CACGGCGACGCCCTGGAGGACGCAGGGATACTCTATGCGCCCGATTATATCATCAACGCGGGAGGAGTCATAAACGTCGCTGACGAATTCTACGGTTACAACAGGGAAAGGGCCTTGCGCAAAGCGGCGGGCATTTACGACAATATCCTGAAGGTGATAGCGATAGCGAAGCGGGACGGGATTCCGACATACAAGGCGGCGGCCCGGCTCGCGGAAGAAAGGATAGAGAAACTGGGCAGGATTCGTAAAGTGTACGTGCCTGCGTAAGGCGGTCAAGGTGACGCGGGCCAGAGGGCGCACGCGCGGCTTTCAGCGGGACTGGCGGGGCTTCATGTTTCATCGGAGGATGAAGGACCCCGTAGGATGGGGGCCCCGCTGAAGCGCCATGCGCTCCCCGGCACGCTGAGGCGCCATCCGGCAAACTCGGGATGAAGAGGGGACGCAGTGTATGGCGTGCACAGAAAGCGTTGCGCCTGAGGCCAAGTCCGGCGAACACCGTGGCTTCCGCATTCTCGTGATCAACCCCGGCTCAACTTCTACCAAGATCGCCGTCTATGTTGATGACCATGCGGTTTTCCAGGAAACCGTCTTTCATGACAGCGCGGAGCTGGCGAAGCTCGGCGGAGTCTCCGCGCAGTATCGAATGAGGCTTGATGCTGTCCTCGAAGCCCTCGGAAGACACAAAGAGCCCGTGAGCGGATTCGACGCAGTGGCGGGGCGTGGAGGCATTCTCAAACCTGTGGAGAGCGGAGTGTACGAGGTGAACGACGAGATGGTGCGCGACCTCATCGGCACGGGGTCGGTGCCCCACGCCTCGAACTTCGGTGCGCCTCTCGCCCGCGAGATCGCGGCTCGAGCGGGGGTGCGGGCGTACATCGCCGACCCCATCGTCGTCGACGAACTTTGGGATCTCGCAAGGCTTTCGGGGCTTCCGGAGATTCCCCGGCGGAGCATCTTCCATGCGCTCAATCACAAAGCCGTCGCAAGGCAAGCGGCGCGGGACATGAACATGAGGTATGAGGACCTCAACCTGATCGTCGCGCATCTCGGCGGCGGCATCACGGTTGGCGCCCATCTCAAAGGCCGCGTGGTTGACGTGAGTAATGGCCTTGACGGTGAGGGCCCGTTCACCCCAGAGCGCGCCGGCGCTCTTCCTACCCTCGGCGTGGTGAATCTTTGCTTCTCGGGCAAGTACAGCGAGGATCAGATGATGAGGAAACTCGTGGGCGGAGGGGGGCTCGTGGCGTACCTCGGGACCAGCGACGCCACGGAGGTCGAGAGGCGCATCGACGCGGGCGATGAGCGCGCGCGGTTCGTCTACGAGGCCATGGCGTACCAGGTTGCCAAGGAAATAGGGGCGTACGCAGCCGTGCTTTCGGGGGACGTTGATGCTATAATCCTCACGGGAGGTCTCGCGCACTCGCGCCGCCTGGTGGGCTGGATACGGGACAGAGTGAGCTTCATAGCTCCGGTGATGGTGTACCCGGGCGAAAACGAGATGCAGGCGCTTGCTGAGGCCTGTCTGCGCGTCCTCAGGGGCGAGGAGCAGGCCAAGGCGTATAGGTAGGAGGTTGGCAAGATGCCCAAAGTTGTGTTCAATGAGGAGCGGTGCAAAGGGTGCGAGCTGTGCGTAACCTTCTGTCCGCGGAAAGTCCTGACCATGGCCGAGCACTTCAACAGCAAGGGATTTCATCCGGCCACCATAATAGATGAGGAACGGTGCAACTCTTGTACCGCGTGCGCCCGGATGTGCCCTGAAGTGGCCATCGAAGTCTACAGATAGGGGGGAGGGTGCGCATGGCCGGGAAGGTTCTGATGAAAGGGAACGAGGCGGTGGCCGAGGCGGCCATTATGGCCGGTTGCAGGTGCTTTTTCGGGTACCCGATAACCCCGCAGAACGAGATCCCCGAGTATATGGCGAGGCGTATGCCAGAGGTGGGAGGGGTGTTCCTTCAGGCCGAGAGCGAGGTCGCCGGAAGCAACATGGTGTACGGTGCCGCGTGTGCGGGAGCGCGGGTTATGACCACCTCATCGAGCCCGGGGATAAGCCTCATGCAGGAGGCTATTTCGTACATGGCCGGCGCCGAGCTTCCGTGCGTCATTGTGAACATCGTGCGCGGCGGTCCCGGGCTCGGAGGCATACAGGGGGCGCAGTCCGATTACTTCCAGGCAACAAAGGGGGGAGGTCACGGCGATTATCGCCTTCTGGTGCTTGGTCCGTCCACCGTTCAGGAGCTTGTGGACCTCACCATGGAGGCCTTCGACCTCGCGGACATGTACCGAAACCCCGTCATGATCCTCGGCGACGCCATCCTGGGCCAGATGATGGAGCCCGTGGAGATGCCCGAACCGCGGCCTACGGCGGACCTTCCGCCGAAGACGTGGGCCACCACCGGCGCGGCGGGCAGGCCGAAGAACGTCATAACATCGCTGTATCTCGACCCGGCGAGGCTTGAGAAGCACAACCTTCGGCTTGCGGAGAAGTACAGGCGCATGGCCGCGGAGCAAGTGCGTTACGTCACGCACATGACGGAGGACGCCGACGTGGTTTTGGTGGCCTACGGAACCACGGCCCGTATTGCGCGTGCTGCGCTCGAAAGAGCCAGGGAGCGCGGGCTGCGGGTCGGCCTTTTCAGGCCGATAAGCTTGTGGCCGTTCCCATACGAGGCGCTCGCGGCTACGGCTGCCGGGGCGGCACACGTGCTGGTGGTGGAGATGAGCCTCGGTCAGATGGTGGAGGACGCTAGGCTCGCTTGCGGTGAAACGAAGCCTGTGCACTTCTACGGGAGGACCGGAGGCATGAGCCCCTCGCCCAGGGACATATTGGACGAGATCGTCAAGATCGTGGAGAAGGGGGCGTGAACAATGCAGAAGCTGTTCGGGCGGCCCGAGGCGCTGGCGGACGTGCCAACCCATTACTGCCCGGGGTGCACCCACGGCATCATTCACCGACTCATCGCCGAGGTCATCGACGAACTCGGCGTACGTGAGCGGACCGTGGGGATCTCGCCGGTCGGATGCGCGGTGCTGGCGTACGAGTATTTCAATTGCGACTTCGTTGAGGCGTCCCACGGCAGGGCGCCGGCGGTCGCGACCGGGATCAAGCGCGCCTTGCCGACCGCGGTCGTCTTCAGCTATCAGGGTGACGGGGACCTCGCTTCGATCGGAGCGGGTGAGATAGTGCACGCGGCTTCGAGGGGCGAGAAGATCACTGTCATCTTCGTGAACAACGCCATATACGGCATGACCGGCGGACAAATGGCCCCCACGACCCTCCCCGGCCAGAAGACCACCACGTCCCCGAAGGGACGCGATCCCGAAGTGGCTGGCCACCCCATAAGGGTGTGCGAGCTCCTGTCGTCGCTTTCGGGGGTCGCGTACATTGCCCGCGTCTCTGTGACAAGCCCTGCCAACGTCGCGAAGGCCAAGCGCGCCGTGAAGAGGGCGTTCGAGACGCAGCTCGAGGGAAAGGGGTTCAGCCTGGTGGAGTTCCTGTCCACGTGCCCCACGAACTGGGGGATGACCCCTGCTGAGGCCCTGAAATGGGTGGACGACAAGATGGCTGTGTATTACCCGCTTGGGGAATACACCAAGGTTCCGGAGGTGGGCTAGGCATGCACGAGGAGGTCATCTTCGCGGGATTCGGCGGACAGGGCGTGCTCCTCGTGGGGCAGCTTGTCACATACGCCGGAATGATGGAGGGCCGGAACGTAACCTGGATGCCGTCGTACGGCCCGGAGATGCGCGGCGGCACGGCCAACTGCGGCGTGGTGGTGTCGGAGAAAGAGATCGCTTCGCCCCTTGTGAGCGAGCCCACGAGCGTAGTCGCGATGAACAGGCCGTCTCTGGAGAAGTTCCAGGGTATGGTGAGCCCTGGCGGCCTCATCATATATAACAGCTCTCTCGTGGACGTGAAGCCGGCAAGGAACGACGTCAAGGTGCTTGCGGTCCCCGCGAATGAGATAGCCAATGAGATCGGCGACACGAGGGTCGCGAACATGGTGGCTCTCGGCGCGTACCTGGGCGTGACGGGTGTGGTGAGCGTGGACACGGTGCTCGAGGCGATGAAGAAGGTGCTTCCGGAGCGCCGTCACGGGCTCATTCCTCTCAATCAGAAAGCCCTCGCGAGGGGAATGGACATCGCGGGCGCGGCCCTCAAGGCGGGGTGACGCGCGGGGCTGCCGGGACGGATTCGGCCTGTCGCAGGCTTATTGAGGCCTGATGAGCTCGGGATTCCTTTCCAGGGGAGCGTCGATGCCAACGTGGCCGCCGATGCTCTCCTCTTTTTTGCCTTCGACAAGGATCTGCACCCTCGCGATCCCGGGGAATTCCGTGAGAGTATTCACAATCGACCAGACGAGAAGCTCTTCAGTGCGGCTGCCGCCGGGGAAACGGGTCCGGATCTCGCTCGAGAAGTCGGCGGTCGCGAGATCATCGCTAACGGTGACCCCTAGTACCCTCGTCCCCTCCGGAATGAGCCTCTCGAGGCCGGTCTCGGGCGCGGGTCCCTTCGCGAGGAGCTCCACCGCCCCGCGCATGGCGTCGGTCCCTGCGGGCACCGTTGCCTTGACGGGCACGAGGTACGAGTCGGTGAGCGTGGTCCGGGCGTAGTACACGGTCACCTGGGTGGCGGGCTGGGGAGCCACGGCGGCTGTTTTGATCTCTGAAACCCGCTTCGAGAGCGCCGCGAGGTCGGTGAAGGCCCGGTCGAGGTCCTTCTCCACGCGCGCAAGGTCGCGGGCGAGCCTCATGGATGAGCCCACGGACCAACCTGCAAGTGCGAGGGCGATGAAGATCGCGATCCAGAACTGCCACCTGCTCACGCTGATTCCTCCTGATCAGGGACCTCACTAGAGAGGCGGGCGCGTCCCCGTGCTCCCACTTAACCACTACAGAGTATGCTGCCCCCGGCCCGGGGAACATATTCTAGTGCAGGATACAACGTACAAGATACGACACAGGGCGCCATATCCCTGCAAGGAGGTCCCACGGCGGCGCGGTGATAAGGGTGAGGACGGGCGTGGTGAAATCGGTGACACCATTTGGCCCGGGGGTGGTGAAGGCTGACGTGGTTTGCGAGGGTCAGCCGGCGCGGGCGTTGTGTTACGAGGCATTGACCGGTCCGTGCGCGCCGGGCGATGAGGTCGTTCTAAACACCACCGCTGTGGAGCTTGGCCTTGGCACCGGAGGCCACCACTTCGTGATCTGGGTGGCCGGCAGGAGGCGGCTGGATATGCAGCCGGGGCCGGGCCACATAATGAAGGTCCGCTACACTCCGGTGCAGGTTCGATGTCTGGCCGTCGAGGAGGAGGCGAGCCCCCACCGGCGGGAGATGGAGGCGTTTTGCTCGCTAGGTGGGATACCCGTGGTTGCGTGCGAGCTGCACAGCATGATAGCGCCTGTTGCGGCCGGGATAAAGGAGGCTGCGGGAGGCGCGGCGCGGGTCGTATACGTGATGACGGACGGCGGAGCCTTGCCCCTCGCGTACAGCACGCTCGTGCCGGCGCTGCGAGAAAGGGGCCTCCTCGACTCGGTCATCACCTGTGGCCACGCGTTCGGCGGCGACCTCGAGGCCGTGACCGTCTACTCGGCCCTTGCCGCGGCGCGAGCGTGCGCGCGTGGAGACGCCGTCATCGTCGGGATGGGCCCCGGGCAGGCCGGCACGGGGACGAAGTACGGGTTCTCCGGAATCGAGCAGGGACAAGCGGCCAACGCGGCGTATTCTCTGGGAGGAACGCCTGTTATCGTCCCGAGGGTGAGTTTCTCGGACGAGCGTGCGAGGCATTTTGGAGTGAGCCACCACACTCTCACGGTGCTTTCCGAGATCGCCCTGGCGCCCTGCCTCGTGGCCCTGCCGGAGCTCAGCCGCGGCGAGTGGCGGCGTCTCAGGCTTCAACTTGCCGAGCGCGGGATAGACCGGCGGCACGTCATACTTACCGAAGATGGGCAGCAGGCGATGGACAAGCTCAACCGGGAAGGCATCCGCGTCACGTCCATGGGGAGGGGACCGGAGGAAGACCCGGCGTTCTTCCTGGCAGCGGGCGCTGCGGGCGTGCTCGCGGGGAAGATCGCGTCGGCGCTGTGCTGAGCTGTTGGCGTCGTCTCAGCGCCTGTCGGGAGGCGATAGCAAGTCGCCGAGCGTGGCGTGGCTTTTGGAAAGGGCGGCAAGAATCCGGAGGATGTCCCGGGGTTTTCCAGCTATCCAGATGGCGTGCTCATGCATGATAACGGTCATACGTAAAGCAGCCTCCTGTACTTGAGGTATGTGAGACGTGCAAGAGGCGGACGCGCCCGGCGGCTTCCCGCCGCGTGCGGGACCGCCGTTTTTCCTGCTAAGCGGGGGTGCAAAAACGCTGCCGACTCTTAGGAGAGGTTGCCGGTGATTGCACGAGGGGCGTCAAAACCCGGCCATTGGCCTCCCGGGCTGGATTTTGGCGAAGCGCGCCCTGCTTGGGGCGCAGTCCGCGAGTGCGACACCGGCAACCCGGCAACCCCTGGAAATGCGGCAATGGCTTGCGCACCCGCACGTAGTTAGGATACGTATCTTTGGGCCGTGTGATGCCATCGGCCTGCGATCTTGGAGGGATTGAGGTTGGACGAACCGAACCTTGTGGAAAGGCAACTGCGCTCTACGATGGTGTACCGCGGGAACATCCTGCGCCTGCGCGTGGACGACGTAGAGCTTCCGTCGGGCAGGCGGTCGCGGCGTGAGGTCGTGGAACACCCGG
>JBLNCC010000084.1:0-15158 GCA_050260395.1 Betaproteobacteria bacterium | reverse complement strand
ACCTTTAGTACCTCCACGCCTTCTACCTCCCGTTCCCAGGTTTTGGACCATGCGCTTCTTGCCATATGTATATTCAACGTGTTACCAGAAGATCCTTCGTAGGGCGTAATTTCTCGCTATTTCGGTATAACCGGTCGAACGCGCGGTTTTCTCGGCTCATACAACCGGGGCATGAAAGGCGGGGGCTCGCCCTTCGCCTCCCTGATCGCCTCGCTCTTCCACACCAGCAGCCTCCGGTTGATCGCGTCCATGGTCGCCCGCGCCACGGCGTCTGTCTCGTAGGTCCGCACGGGAGCGGTGCCGATGAGCCTCTCCTCTCCTTGCATCCCGACGGCGCTAATCGATACGAGCACCACATCCTGGTCGAGCATCTTCATGACCCTCACCTCACCGGCAGAGAGCATGCTCCGCGTTCGGAGAAACGCCTCCACCGCCGCGATGGTCGCCTGGGCCACAACTTGGTACTGGCCGTACCTCGTGGCGGGCCCCACAGCCGTGCCCGTGTATACCTTCCCCTGGAGCCCCAGCTCAACGATGGAGTCTGCAGTGTTCCTGTCGAGGTTGATGTACACACGCTCGATCTTGAGCCTGTGGCCCATGAGCGCCTCCAGCTCCATCTGGGGCATGTCTTTGAACACGCATACCCCAATGCGCCTGTGGTCTATCTTCAGCCCCCATTTCGCATAGAGCACCGTCTCTATATCCCGCACAAGCTCCTGGGGAGAGCGGAGCTCGACCGATGTGCAGTGGACCTCGGTTATCATACGCTTGCCGTCCACTATGACGCGCACGGCGTTTAGGCCCGGTATCTGCGAAAGCACCTCGTTTACATCCTCGATGTCCACATCCTCGGGCACTACATCGTTGTAAGGTATTTTGCGCCACTCTGGCCCGAGCTCATGCCAGGCCATGCGGCGGCGCGGTACTCGCCTCTCCCTCGTCTCGCCGCGCGTGTCAGTCACAAGCTTCCCCTCCCTCGGCACGTGCGTTCTCGGCCGCTGGCAGCATACCCATGCGGACGAGCGCGTCCGCTGCAGCGGCTTGTTCGGCCATTTTCTTCGTCTTGCCGCTTCCCCGGCCCACGGGCCCTCCGCCAAGCCTTACTACAACCGTGAAGGTTTTGTCATGGTCAGGCCCTTCTTCGCGCACGACTTCGTACTCGGGAATAGATTTCTCCCTTTTCTGAAAGAACTCCTGCAGGACGGCCTTGTAATTTCGCGTCTCACGCCCGTTCGCACCGAGGCCGGGGTCTCTCCCCGCGCGGAGCTCCCGTACTACCAGCCGCTTCGCGGCCTCCAATCCCTGGTCGAGAAAAACTGCGCCAAGGATGGCCTCGAAGGCGTCCGCGAGCACCGAGGGCAAACGCCGACCGCCTGTGGTCTCGAGGCTCCGACCCACCCGCAGGAAGTCTGCGATCCCGAGCCTCCCCGCCGCCTCGGAGAGGGCTTTCTCGCTCACCGCCCGCCCGAGCATGGCGGAGAGCTCACCCTCGGGGGCGCCGGGATACGTCAGATAAAGGTGCCAGGCGGTCACGAGTTTGAGCACGGCGTCCCCAAGAAACTCCAGGCGCTCGTTGCTCGCGAGAGGGTCACCCCCCTCGCACGAGCTGTGCGTCAACGCCTGCGCCAGGAGGCGCAGGTCCTTGAAGCGAACCCCGAGGACCTTCTCCAGTCTCGCCGCCTCATGGTCCAACCACGCGCTGTCTCCCGCGGGCCCTTGCCCGTCGCTCGCGCCGCTCCCAGGTCTCGGTCCGCCCACGATGATCCACCCTCTTTCCTTGAGATAAAGGGAGGCCAGAGCATCTCCGGCCTCCCCAGTTTCTCCCCTTGCGCGTTCGTGCGCCCGCGACGCATAGCCTGCCGCGGCCACTCAAGCGTCGCACTGCTTGAGCACTATGACGCCGTTGTGACCTCCGAATCCGAACGCGTTGGACATCGCCACGTCCACATCCGACTTGCGCGCGACGTTCGGCACATAATCCAGGTCGCACTCGGGGTCCGGCTCCTCGTAATTGATCGTCGCAGGAACGACCCCAGTGGAGATGGCGAACACGCACGCCGCCGCCCCGACGCCCCCGGCCGCCCCGAGGAGATGCCCGGTCATGGACTTGGTTGAGCTTATCGCGACCTTCCCAGCCCTTTGGCCGAACAACTTCTTTATCGCGAGCGTCTCGCACTTGTCGTTAAGGGGCGTAGAGGTCCCGTGGGCGTTGATGTAATCGACGTCGGCAGGGCAAAGCCCCGCGTCGTCTAGTGCCCTCTGCATCGCAAGCAGCGGACCCTCCCCCGTGGGATCCGGCTCCACTATATGGTGCGCGTCATCGCTCGCCCCGTACCCCGCAACCTCGGCATACAGGTGCGCACCACGCCTCTTGGCGTGTTCGAGGCTCTCGAGAACCAGGACCACGCTGCCCTCCCCCATCACGAAACCATCTCGGCCTTTGTCAAACGGCCGGCACGCCCTTTCCGGCTCGTCGTTCCTGCGCGACATGGCCCTCAGGGCGCAGAACCCAGCAAATCCTGCCGGCGTGACGGCCGCTTCCGCACCGCCTGCGAGCACCACATCGGCGTCGCCCCTTTGGATCGTGCGGAACGCCTCGCCTATCGCGTGCGTGGCCGCGGCGCAAGCCGTCGTTACTGTCAGATTGGGCCCCCTGGCGCCCGTGAATATGGCCACCTGACCGGAAGCCATATTGGGGATCATCATCGGGATGAAGAACGGGCTCACCCTTCTTGGCCCCTCAGCCCGGAGCGTTCCCACCTGCTCCTCGAACACCTCCAGGCCCCCGATGCCGCACCCCATCACGACCCCCACCCTGTCGCGGTTGGACGCATCCAGGGCAAGGCCGGCGTCAGCCAAGGCCATTCGCGAGGCCACCACTGCGAACTGGGCGAATCTTGCCAGCCTGTGCGCCTCACGGTCTGTCATGTAATCGGTGGCGACGAAGTCGCGGACTTCGCCCGCCATCTGCGTCCTGAAAGAAGACGGATCGAATCTCGTGACCCTTCCTATGCCGTTTCGCGAACTCCTCAGCCCTTCGAAAAAGGCGTCCTTACCCACCCCGATGGGGGTGACGGCGCCGAGGCCGGTCACCACCACTCGCGCTCTCATTCCCTCACCCCACACAACACGCCGCAAGGCGGCCCTCCCTCACGAAAGCGCATGCTCGACGCATGCGCTCACTCTTCGTCAGCCACCCTCTCGAGGATGAAGTCAACGATGTCCTGAACCGTCGTGTCTTCGGCGATCTCCACGTCAAGAGTCCCAAGGTCGAACTCGCGGTCGAGCTCGTCGCCGATGCTCATCCTCGTTGCAGAGTCGGCGTACAGATCGTTCATCGTGGCGTCCCAGGTCACAAGCGACTCGTCCACCTTTGCCTCACGAACGATTATCCTCTTGACCTTCTCAAAGATCTCCTCCGCTTTTGGACTTACTTCGCCCATTCCATTCACCTCCCATGGATCATGCTTCGAACGGCTGTCAAGCCGCCCGCTACATCGCCATGCCCCCATCCACACAGAGGACCTGGCCGGTTATGTAGCCTGCTTCATCGGACGCGAGGAAGACGCACGCGGCCGCCACCTCCTCTGCGGTACCAAGGCGTCCGAGCGGGACGCCCGCAAGCAGTTTCGCCTTCACGTCCTCCTTCAGCGAAGTGGTCATTCCCGCATCGATGAGCCCAGGAGCAACGGCGTTCACCGTGACGCCTCGCATCGCAAGCTCGCGGGCCGCGGCCTTAGTAAGACCGATGACGCCGGCTTTGGCCGCCGAGTAGTTGGCCTGGCCAGCGTTGCCCATCACGCCGGCCACGGACGAGATGTTTATTATCCTCCCGTATCGCTGACGGAACATCCTCCTGCCAACCGCCCGGGTGAAGTTGAAGACCCCCCGAAGGTTCACACGGAGCACGTCCTCCCACTCCTCGTCAGTCATCCGGATGAGGAAGTTGTCTCGACGTATCCCGGCGTTGTTCACGAGGACGTCTACATGCGAGAAGCGTTCCCAGACACGGTCGCAGACTTGCTCGACGGCCTCGGAGGATGAAACATCGCACGCGAGGACCATAGCCTGCCTACCCATCTCCTCGACCTTACGGGCCGCCTCCTCGGCCGAAGCCAGGTTACGGCCCGCCACGAGCGCGACATCCGCACCTTCACGGGCAAGCGCTTGGGCACACGCCTGCCCTATTCCGCCGGACGCTCCCGTCACAAGGGCGACTTTCCCCGCCAGCCTCATCTTACAGAACCTCCTTGAGGAATTCAAGCGTGTCTTCCAGAGGAGCAGACGCCTCCGCTGCGAACGTCGCGGCTTCAGGCACGATGCGCTTCACCAGCCCAATGAGAGTCTTCCCCGGGCCCACCTCGACGAACGCTCTCACGCCCGCCTCCCACATGAACCTCACCGACTCCTCCCACAGCACCGGGGAGCAGATCTGTCGGGCGAGCATCGCTCTGAGCTCCGCGACGTCAGACGACGGCCGACCGGTCACGTTGCACACCACCGGCACAACCGGCGCACGCATTGCGACTTTGCCGAGCTCGGGCTCGAAGGCGGAGGCTGCGGGAACCATCAGTTTGGAATGGAAGGGGCCGCTCACCTTCAACGGGATAACTCGGCGCGCGCCCGCTTCGCCGCAGAGTTCAGCCGCCTTTCTCACCGCCGCAGCATCGCCCGAGATCACTATCTGGTCGGGCGAATTGAAGTTCGCGGCCTCGACATCGCCCGCCCCGGCCAGGCGGGCTTGCCTGCAGCATTCCTCGACCGCGCCACGTTCGAGGCCTATCACGGCCGCCATCCCACCGACGCCCGGCGGGACCGCCTTCTGCATCAACTCGCCCCGCACGCTCACAAGGCGTAGGGCATCGGCGAATCCTATGGCGCCCGCGCTGACAAGCGCGGAGTACTCGCCCAGGCTATGACCGGCGACGAAGTCGGGCCGCGCACCCATCGCCCTCAACACCTCGAACGTCGCCACGCTCACAGCGAGAATGGCAGGCTGGGTGTTCCTCGTGAGGGCGAGGTCCTGAGACGAACCTTGGAAGCAAAGCTCCGACAGGGAAAACCCCAGGGCCTCGTCGGCCTCCTCAAACACGCGGCGAGCCTCGGCATACCGCGATACAAGATCCCGGCCCATGCCAGGATACTGCGACCCCTGACCGGGGAAGATGAAGGCCACTCTACTCACGGAACTCATCCTTGCACCAGCGGAGTATGGCGGCACCCCATGTGAGGCCCGCGCCGAAAGCGACCAAGAGCACGCGATCTCCGGTCTTGAGCTTCCCCGCCTTCGATGCCTCGTCGAGCGCTATCGGAATGGACGCGGCAGAAGTGTTCCCGAACCTCGCCACGTTGGAGTACACCTTCTCGGGAGCGCCGAGCCGCCCGGCCGCGAGATCCAGGAGCCTCTGATTGGCTTGGTGAGGAATCACTAGGTCGACGTCGTCTTCAGCGAGCCCCGCCTTCGCGAGCACCTCCCGGGTGGCATCGACCATTATCCTTACAGCGAACCTGTACACCTGGTTCCCTTGCATGTGAATGTAGTGAAGGCCCTGGTCGACCGTGTCGTGGGACGCGGGATGAGCCGACCCCCCGCCTGGCAGCGTGAGCAGGTCGCCTCGAGTGCCATCCGCGCCAAGGATGGAGGTGATCACACCGTCCTCGCCGTGTTCGAGCGGCCTGACGAGCGCGGCCCCCGCCCCGTCTCCGAAAAGCACGCACGTGTTGCGATCTTTCCAGTTCACGATCCTCGACAGGGTCTCGGCCCCGATGACCAGTACGTTGTTGTACGTACCCGCCGCCACAAGGCTGTGTGCGAGGGAGAGCGCGTACACGAACCCGCTGCAGCCCGCACCTATATCAAAAGCCGCAGCCTTGGACGCGCCCATCTTCCCTTGAACGGTGCAAGCACACGACGGGAAGGGCATGTCAGGAGTGACAGTTGCCGTGATAATGAGGTCCACGTCTTCCACCGACATTCCCGCATCGTCCAACGCGAGCTTGGCCGCCCGAGCGGCGAGGTCGGATGTCGTCTCGTCGTCGCGCGCGATGCGTCTTTCCCTGATGCCGGTGCGCTCCACTATCCACTCGTTGCTGGTATCCACCATCTTCTCAAGATCGAAGTTGCTAAGGACACCTTCGGGAACAGCGGCACCGGTTCCCGCGATGCCGGCCCCCCGAAGGACCCGTGCGCTACCTCCCACTCTCACCGTCTCCCCCTTCATATCCCTTCGCCTCAACCATCTGCGCGATGGAACTTACGACCCCCCCGTCGCACGCCAACTTTGCAGCCCGTATTGCGTTCATGATCGCCTTGGCCTTAGACCGCCCGTGGGCGATGACGGTCACACCGTTGACCCCCAGGAGCAAAGCACCCCCGTACTCCGAGTAGTCCATGCGTTTCGCGAGGGTCTTCAAGGCGGGGCGGGCGAGCAAGGCTCCGACCTTATATACAAGGCTCTTGCTTATCGAGTCCTTGAGCATGCTCACGATCGCCTCCCCAACCCCCTCCGCCAGCTTGAGCACGATGTTCCCTGTGAACCCGTCGGTCACGACCACATCGGCCTTCCCGAACGGGATGTCCTTCCCCTCAATGTTGCCGATGAAATTCAAGCCTGTTTTGCGAAGGAGTTCATGAGCGGCGATGATGACCTCCGTGCCTTTGCTTTCCTCTTCACCATTGCTCAGGATAGCGATCCTGGGCTGGGGTCTCCCCATGACGCTTACTGCATAGGCCGCCCCCATTTGCGCGAAGGTCACGAGGTGATGAGGCCTGCACTCGGAATTAGCCCCCGCATCGACAAGCAGGCAGTACCCAGTCGTCGTGGGGAATACGGTGGCTATCGCCGGCCGGTCCACACCGCGGATTCGCTTTTGCCTCATGAGCGCCGCGATCATCGCGGCTCCCGTGTTACCGGCGGACACCATCGCGGAAGCTTCACCCCTGGCCGCGAGGTCCGCAGCCACGAGGACCGATGCATCGCGTACCTTCCTGAGCGCGTCCACAGGGTGGTGCTCGTCCATGGGGATCACCCCGCCCGCATGCACCACCGAGACGTCAAGCCCACGCGCGCCGCCGAGCGTCGAAAGCTTCTCCTCTATCGTCTCTTTGTCTCCGACGAGCACTACCCCCACGCCAAGCTCCTTCGCCGCCAGCAGGGCACCGGCGACCGTTTCCGCCGGGGCGAAGTCACCCCCCATAGCATCAAGGGCGATCCTCACGCGCGCTTCCCCCCTCGACCTCGACTCTGACCTCCGCCGGCGAGGAATCCAAGGCGAACACCACGAACTCCCCCTTGAACACGTCCTCGCCTCCAACTTGCGAAACCACGTTCACGCGATATCTCCGGCCGCTGCGTTCCATGACCTTCGCCGTTGCCACGAGCCTGTCGCCGGCCCTCACCGGCCTCAGGAACCTCACGGTCGCGGAGCCCGTGACCGCAACCTCGGCGTCAACGAGCGCGACCGCAAGCGAGTTCGCCTGGGCAAAGATGTGATGCCCTCTCACGATACCGCTGCGCTTGAACGCCATCTCCGCCGTGGGCTCGAGGATCGACACGCCCTCCTGACCCAGCGAAACGCGCACGAGGTCTCCTATGACCTCCCCCGTCATCACTGACCGCACCTTCTTCGTGGCCTCCTCAGCCACCCTCCTGGTGCGCTCGCGGGATTCGGGAATCCCAAGCTCCAGCCTGTCGAGCCGAATGGTCTGAACGCTTACGCCCAGCCTTCCCGCAAGCTCCCGGTCGGTGACGAACGGGTCCGACTCGAGCAACTCTCGAAGACGCCTGTGGCGTTCGGGTTTGGATGCCCTCGGAGCCAACCTGCAATCGCTCCTTGAAAGACGCCGTCGGAGGCCGCCGCCGCGCGCGGGCTACCCCGTGCGAACCGCACATGGGGGGACACACGCGGGATGAAACCTGAGGAAACGGAAACGGCACCTCCGGCTCGTTATTGAGACCACGTATTAGCATCTGCTGCTAACTCAGTATACACCGGCGACGCGATGTTTGCAAGCCCGCGCGGAACGGAACGACCCGGGTCGCGTTTCACCACGCGACATCACGTAACATAACGAGTAGCTCAACGCCTGTTAAAAAACGGCCGCCCCGACGTACGAGCCCGTCAGGGCGGCCGAAGGGTGGCCAAGATACTCGACGCGATCGCGTGCCGTGTCACCCGGGCAGGCTTCCACCTGCATCACGGCAACAGGAAAGCGACGCCACGCGAAAGAGCCTAGCCTATGCTTCCTTTTTCCGCTTCTCCTCCTCGACTTTTATGACCTCTCGCCCGTCGTAATAGCCGCACTCAGGGCACACACGGTGAGGCATCCTCAGGGCATGACACTTCGGGCACTTGACGAGCGTGGGCCCGTCGATCTTCCACGTCGCTCGGCGCTTCCTCGTCCTCGACTTGCCAAACTTACCTTTAGGATTGGCCATTTCCGCTCCACTCCTGTCACGAAAGGTTGATACCCGTTACCTAATCTTTGTCCGATCTCCGTCTGCGCGTCTACGAAGATCAAGGTCAGACAGGGCCGTCAGACGGGCATCGTACGACGTCACGGGACAGTCGCACGGCCCCCCGTTGAGGTTCTTCCCGCACGACGGGCAGAGCCCCTTGCACTCATCCGTGCATACGAGCTTCATCGGGACCGCGAGGGAAAGGCTTTCCCTCACATCGGATCCAATGTCGACGAAGTCGCCTTGGTATTCGCGCACGTCGTCCCCGCGGCCTTCGCCGCCCGGGGAACGGGAAGGCTGCGCGCCTTCGTGTCCCTTCACGTATTGCCGCTCAAAGTCGGAGATGATCTCAAGGTCAAACGGTGCGAGACACCGGTCGCACGTCGCCCGGGCACGGGCCCTCGCCTCTCCCTGGACCAGCAGGGTGCCGTGACCCGTGTTCGTAACGCGCACATGCACCTCGGCGGGCTCGGACAGCTCAAGCTCTCTACCGGCAGCACCGACGCTGCCGACGGCCTCGCGCAAGTCTGCCTCGATGGTCGCACCTTTGATGTCTTTGATAGTCGAGACGTCGACGCGCACGGCGAACATGCCTCCGCACAACAACACAAATTATAAGCCAGGGTCCCCCTGGCGTCAAGAAAAACCCTGAAAACGCGGCCTCTAATCGCTCGCCGCAGCTTCCTGAACGCTCGCCTGGTGAGCGCGATCGACCTTGCCGGAGTTGTGGAGCCGGCTGCCCGCGAAATGAATGCAGAAGTGACCGGGAAATCCGTTGTCCCGGATGGTCTCACCACCGTGAGGCATTCCGTTCATGGATGCGGCGATCCGCCTCCCGGCCACCTCAACCACTACGGGCCTCCGGTCCCAGCTCCACTTGCCGCCGAATGCCTTCTTCATAACCGCAGCGTCTTCTGCGGTGACGGGCTCAACGTCGGCGTGAAGATGGCCACCCCGCCTCTTGACGCGAAACGAAAGGCCGGTCCGAACGTCCACGATCGTGGCGTAGGATTTAAAGAGGCTGTTCACCTTGTCCCATTGAAGGAGTTCAACAGGGCCGCGCCCGCCCCTCGACGGAACCTTCGCCGCACCCGGGATCTGCAACTCCTGGCCCGCCTTCACCAGGGACGGGTCGCTGATACCGTTGGCCCGCGCGATGTCCTGGACAGCAACGCCGAATTTCCTGGCTATGGACCACAGGTTGTCGCCCGGCACGACGACGTACGTCTTCGCACGCGCTTTCTGGAGCTCTGCCTCCAGGCACTTCCGGGTCGACGCGCCTACGACGCCGTCCACATGCAGTCCATGCTCGCGCTGGAAAGCCTCGACCGCACGAACGGTGCGGTCGCCGAAAACGCCGTCCACTTCGCCGGTGTAGAACCCGAGGCTCGCGAGGCCTAGCTGCAGCCAAGCGACGTTATCGCCCTTCATGCCGGCCTTGAGTAAGCCGGAAGCGGCATCCGCGGCGACCGTCGGTGCACAAGATGCGCACACAATGAATCCCGCAACGACAGCCAGCGCAGCAACCGTGCGTGCGCGTCTGAGCGTATATACCTTCAAGGCCCCCGCCTCCTGTCGTGTGCGCACTCCGTGGCACCCCCGCGAACCGAGCGATGCCGCGTCCTCACAAGGAGGCATCACCAGATGCGCCAGGTCGCCAGCGCTGTGCTGTCTCTCCCCTGCAAATTGTACTTGTATTATTCTCCAATAGTGCCATTTCCCCTCCTTGCAATCTCATCCAGCGCGTGCAGAGCCTCGTCAATGTCTCCCACGGGCATCACTTCGAGGCGCGTCGCGGCCTCCCTCGCGCCCCGCGCGTTTTCGACGGGCACAAGGAAGTAGCGCGCCCCCGCACGCTCGGCGGCAGCCACCTTTTGCTTGACTCCGCCGATTGGGCCCACGGTCCCATCCAGACTGATGGTGCCAGTTCCCGCGATGATCTGGCCGGCTGTGAGGTCCCTCGGGTCAAGCTGGTCCAAGATCTCGAGAGTGAACATGAGCCCCGCCGAAGACCCCTTGATCTCGTGGGGGTCGATGGTGATCTTCACAGGCAAGTCGTGGGTGATGCTGGGGCTCACGAGTACCCCGACGGCCGCCTGCGTGCGGTCCTCGGGGTGCGGAACCGTGGGAACCGTGAAATCCAGTGTGCGGCCTTCCCTCAGTATGGTGAGGTCAACCGGTGTTCCCGGGCTTCGCGCGCCGATCCTTTTAACAACCTCGTCAGCGGTCCCGACAGGCCGCCCATCCACGGCGAGGATCACGTCGCCTTCCTCGAGCATCCCCCGCGCGGGGCTGTCCTTCAGCACCTCCTCAACCCTTACCACCGTTTCCACGTGGACTTCGTATCCGAGCTTTCGAAGGGCCACCGCGCCAGCTATCACCTCGCTCTCGCGCATCATGCCCTCCATGACCTTCAGGTACTTGTTCATGTCCATGCCGCGAGGGATCTCCTGGCTTCTCGGCACGAGATCCACCACTGGAGACATCGCGGCCGCGACGCAGGACACGAGGCTCGCCGGACGGCTGGTTACCGCGGTGAGAAGGAAGTCTCCCTTCGCGTCGCGGGCTCCTCCCTCAACGCTGATCATTGTCGCGAGGCTCTCCGCCGGGCCGGGCCCGATGACCACATAGTTCCGTCCAAGGTAGGCCTGACTGATGCCTACGAGCAGAACGATCCCGATAAACACGATGCCGCGCCGCCTGCGCGCTAACACACCGGTGCCCCCTCCAGCTTCTTCTCTATGCGCACGAGCGCCGCCCGCGCAGCCGTCCTCCCCCGCTCGATGATCTCCGCTGCGCGGTCGAGCCTCGTCGGGCCGATGTCCGACAGGTCCGGCGCGATCACCACATCAGCCTCGATTATCCGCTGGCGCAGTATGGCAAGTTGCATGAGCTCCACGGCGGTGGTGATAACCTCGAATACGTTGGTCACCGGCTCCTTCCTGCGCTTGTCAGGGGCTCCCGCGGCGTTGCCTCCCGCGGACACGGCGATAACGAAGTCGGCGCCCATCCGTCGCGCCCACCCGGCGGGCACCCTGTCCAGAACCGCGCCGTCCACAAGCAAGCGACCCCGGACCCTCGCCGGCGCCACGATGCCCGGCACCGCTATGCTCGCGCGGATGGCCAGCGCCACCTCGCCCTCGGTCAGGAGGACTTCCTCACCGGTCTCAATGTCAACAGCGGTCGCGGCGAAAGGAAATGGAAGGTCCGCGAACGACATCCGTCTCGTGAGGATCCTCAGAAACTCGTGGATCCTATCTCCCGCGATGAGCCCCATCCGGGGGAAGCAGAAGTCCACGAGGTGGTCCCATTTGATGCGCATCGCAAGCCGCTCCATCATGGCGAGGTCGCGGCACGCCGCGTAGATGCCGCCGACGAGCGCACCCGCGCTCGACCCGACTATCATGTCGATGGGCACGCCATGCTCCTCCAAGACCTGCAGCACACCTATGTGGGCGAGTCCCCGGGCCGACCCGGCGCCAAGGGCTAGGCCGATTCTTGGGCGAGGACCTTTGGTGAACGCCATCCGACCACCCCACAAAATAGGTTTACTAAACGGGGAAAGCCCATATTCCGTTGGCCGGCGGTTTACGCCTTCCAGCCCGCCGAAAAGGCCACCGCGGGTGCGACGGAACGGTGCAGACCGCTACAGCTTTGCCACGGCTTCAGGAAGGTGGACGGCGCTTTAGCATAACACTTATCCATCCCCAATATACATATAGGGACAACCGGAGAACAACCCGGCACGAACCCGGGATGCGGCTCAGCCATCCCGCGAAATGTCATGGAGGTAAACACGCGATGAATGGTCGAACCCCCACCACCCGGCGGGCAGCGTATCTCATGGCAGCGTGCGCTTTGTTTGTCACCGTGGCCATAATCCTATATCCGCACGTCGCATTTGAGGCTTCGGTGGGAGGCCTGAGAGTCTGGTGGGAGATCGTGTTTCCGGCGCTGCTCCCATTCTTCGTAGCGGCGGAAGTGCTCATGGCGCTTGGGGTCGTCCACTTTCTCGGCGTCCTCCTCGAGCCGCTCATGAGACCTCTTTTCGACGTGCCTGGGGTCGGTGCCTTCGCGCTGGCAATGGGACTCACGGGGGGCTATCCGATCGGGGCTCGCATCACCGCGAACCTGCGAAAGCAAAACCTGTGTAACCAAATCGAAGGAGAGCGACTAGTAAGCTTTACCAATACGGCAGACCCTTTGTTCATGGCTGGCGCAGTGGCGGTGGGTATGTTTGGCGTGCCGTCCCTCGGGCTCACTATCTGCGCGGCTCACTATATTTCCGCGGTCATCGTCGGAGTGCTCCTGCGTTTCCACGGCGGACCGCAGCCACGTCGCGTCGCAGCCCAGGGCAGGAGGGAGAACATCTTCGCAAGGGCGCTGGCTGAACTGTATCGCGCGAGACAGGCTGACGGCAGGCCATTCGGGCAAGTTTTCGGTGACACGGTGAGGGACTCGGTGAACAGCATGCTCCTCATCGGCGGATTCATAATCATGTTCTCGGTCATCATCCGCGTGCTCACGGTGGCCAAGGTGATACAGCTGATAGCCACGCCTATTTCATTCGTCGTGAGCCCGCTCGGGCTCGATCCCACCCTGGTGCCGGCATTCGTAAGCGGATTCTTCGAGATCACCTTGGGCTCCGAACTTGCAGGCAAGGCCGCCGCGCCTCTCCTCCATCGTCTCGTGGCGGCAAACGCCATCATCGCGTGGTCAGGCCTGTCGGTGTTCGCCCAGGTCAGCACGATGTGCGCCGGAACGGACATCCGAATGACACCGTACGTGGTGGCGCGGGTAGCCCAGGCTGCCATCAGCGGAGCCCTCACGTTGGTTCTCATGAGCCCCGCAGGGCAGGGCCTCGCCCGTATCGTCACTCCCGCGTTCGTGGCGCGCGTCGCCTCCGGGCAGCCGTCGTTCCTCGCCCGCCTGGGAGCCTCATCCCTCGCGCTCGGACGCATATTGACGTTCATGATCGCCGCGTCTCTCCTGATCTGGTTCTTCCGGAGGACGCGGCTCATCGTAGTGCGCGTGAAGGCCAAGGGAACCCCTAGCTTTTCTTCTTCAGCTCCTCGACGCCGCGCCTGATGACCTTGAGGGTTTTCTGGAGATTGTCCTCCATTTTCAAAAGGGTCTGGGCCGCGTACTCGTCGGCGCCGCTCCTT
This sequence comes from Betaproteobacteria bacterium, assembly GCA_050260395.1. Classification (GTDB taxonomy): domain Bacteria; phylum Bacillota; class SHA-98; order UBA4971; family UBA4971; genus UBA6256. Next base: position 1,534 of record JBLNCC010000084.1, on the reverse strand, counting down.
ATCTCGTTCGCCTGAGCCTTCGCCTCTTCGAGGATCCGGGCAGCCTCCGCCTCAGCGGCCTTGACGACCTCCTCCTGAGAAATAAGCGCTCTTAAGTGATCCTTGGCCGAGGTTTTCAGCCGTTCGGCCTCGGCGGCCGCTTCGGCGAGGATGCGGTCCTTTTCGGCAAGGATCGCCTCGGCGTGCTTCACCTCGTCGGGCAGGGCGATTCGTATTTGGTCGAGTAGCTCCAGGATCTCGTACCTGTCGGCCAGCACCCTATTGAGCAGCGGCACCCTTCGGGCTGTTTCGACGGTTTCTTCGAGTCTGTCCAAAAGGTCAACGATCTTGGTCTTGCCCACCATAGCTCCCCCTCGTCACGCCCGGCTCACCTTGCAGGGCGGAACTTCTCGGCAAGGCGGCGCGCCACGTGATCCGGCACGAAGCCTCTCACGCACCCGCCGAAGCGCGCTACTTCCTTCACCATGCTCGAACTCAAAAAAGCGTACTCATTCGCGGTCATCATGAAGACCGTTTCGATACCCCCTCCTATCTTGCGGTTCACAGAGGCCATCTGAAACTCGTACTCAAAGTCGGATAGCGCTCGCAGGCCCCGAACGATCACTTGGGCACCGTGCCTCCGAGCAAAATCTACAAGAAGGCCGGAGAAGTGGGCGATCTCCACGTTCGGCAGGTGACCGAGGGCTGTCGCCAGCATCTCCGTGCGCTCGTCCACCGTGAAGAGCGCGTCTTTCGCCGGGTTCGTAAGCACCGCCACAACCACCCTGCCGAACACCTTCGACGCGCGCTCCGCGATGTCGATATGGCCGTTGGTAACCGGATCGAAGCTTCCAGGATATACCGCCGTGACTACGTCAACCACCTCCACCGCCTAGTTCGTAGAAGGATACCACGGTGTCGCCGAATCTTTCCTGCCTTACCAGTCTTACATTCGCGCAGAGATGCGGCATTTCCTGCCTCCATTCGTGCCGCACCACCACAACGCCGCCCTCGCCCACGAGCCTGTGCCGCGCAACAAGCTCCAGGGCCACCGGGGCAAGGCCGTGTCGGTAAGGCGGGTCTATGAACACGACGTCGAACGGGCCTTCCCGACCGGCCAGCACCCGCACGGCCCATCTCACGTCCGCGTGCATTACGTTCGCTAGCTCAACGAGGGAAGTGGCCTCCAGGTTCCGCCGTATGACAGCCACCATCCTCGGGTCACACTCGACGAAGAGAGCAAAAGCGGCGCCCCGGCTCAGAGCCTCTATCCCAAGCGCCCCGGTGCCCGCGAAGAGGTCCAGACACCTCGCCCCCGCAAGGCGCTGCGCGAGGATGTCGAACACGGAGACCTTGACGCGGTCAGTGATGGGACGGGCTCTCATTCCCGACGCAACGAAAAGGCGTCTGCCCTTCGCCTTACCAGCAATCACTCGCATCGTCTATAGTGTCCCCCAAAGGACTTCCGATATGGTGTGAATTACCAAGAAAGAAACTGAATAAAGCCCCGATCCGCGCACAAACTATGACCGAAAGAAGAGCCGAGGAAAACGGC
>JBLNCC010000083.1:0-84767 GCA_050260395.1 Betaproteobacteria bacterium | reverse complement strand
CCAGCGTACCCTCAAGCCTGTACAGCGGAAGCCGCCGGCAGGGCCTGCTCAAAGAAGGCCTGCGGCGGCTTCCGCCGGGTTTTGGGTGGTCTATTGGCGTGGGTCGGTTGTCGCTGTTGTTCTTGCCGCTATGGTGTGTCATCACCCGGCGGTTCTCGCAGAGTATATGTTAAAGGGCGCGCGCCTCGAGCGCTTGTGGATTCGTAATCCGCTCGTCTTGCCTCTCTGGTTCTCCGGCTTTCACTAACTCATAACGCACATCGCGTTCAACGGTTCCCGACGGGGACACGAATCTTAACGGATTTTACATCGGCGCGCAGCGGCTTCGAACGGGGGCCGGAAGGAACTACAGCCTGCGCGGCGAACCACTATTGGGCCGGATGCGCCGAGCAGGCCCCGATAGACCCTGGTGAGACCGCTGCCAGGGTTTTGGCCTGCTTGTATGGGTTGTTCTGTTGTACTTGATGTAGTAGAATAGACTGCGGTTGGGAGGTGGGAGGCTTGGCTTACGAGGCGTTGAAGCTATTGGAGAACGCCGAGACGCGCGCTGACGAGATAGTCAGGGAAGCCGAGGCGCGTGCCAGGTCCATCATCCAGGATGCCCGTGCTACCGCAAGGATGCTCGTTGAAAATGCGGTGGCGGAGGCCGCCGCCGAGGCCTCCGCAAGCGCGAAGGCTCAAGATGCCGAGGCCAGAGCGTCCGCCGCCGCCGTTGCGGAGAGGGCGGAGGCCGAATGCCGCGACTTGGCTAGCCAGGCACGGGCGAGGATGTCGGAAGCGGTCGATCTTGTGGTGGAGAGGATCGTGACGGCAAGTGGCAGTCGCTAGGATGAAGAAAGTCGTCCTGGTCGCACCTATCTCGGACGCGCCCGGTATCGCTGAGACCCTCCAGGAGCTCGGCATCGTGGAGGTCGTGAGGGAGGGTTCTCCGGCTGGCGACGCTGACTCCAACGAGGGCTCGGGTAACCTTGCAGCTCAGGCGCGCGGTGACCGTGCGCCGCGGCTCGGCGACGACCGGGGCTTCGAAGAGATCGATCAGCGTCTCGCGGAGCTCAAATACTGCGTGGAGTTCTTCGACAGGTTCGAGAAGGTTAAGAAGAACCTCATCCAGCAGTTCGCCGGCGGGAAGGTGCCGCTACCCGAGTCATCGTTCGAGGAATACGGCAGGCTCTACGACGAGGGACACCGGGTCTACGAGCAATGCCGCAGGTTGGATGACGAGCTTTCGAGGCTTCACAACGACGAGACGCGGGTCCGTTCGACTTTGAAACAACTCGAACCATGGGCGTGGCTGGACGTCCCACTCGCAAAGATCGCTGAGAGCAGATCGTACAGCCTGGTCCTGTGCGAGGTGCCCCTGAGAGCCCTCGACGAGCTCGTAAAACGCCTCGAAGAGTCGTGCTACGCCGCACATATCGAGCGGGGGCCCGAAGATAAGCGCGTTGTGAGCGCCGCTGTGCTGTGCCTCGCCAGCGACAGGCAGCGCGTCATTGAGGCTCTGACGGAGGCGGGCACATCTCCTGCGCAGCTGCCGGCGCTCTCCGGAACTGCCGCCCAGGAGATCCAAGCTTGTGAGAGGGAGCTTTCCCGAATAGCAGACGAAAAGGAGCGGATCCTGGGCGAGGTGAGGGCCGTCCTTTCCGAGCGTGTCAAGATACTGTCGCTCTACGACAGCCTGTCTCTCGAGCGCGAAAGGCGGCTGCTCGAACGGAGCTGCCCGGCCACCCGCACGGCGTTCGCGGTGGAGGGGTGGATACGCGCGGCAGACCTCCCCACTCTGGAGAAGACTTTGACATCGAAGTTCGGGCTCGTTCACATGGAGTCGCGCGACCCGGCGGAAGGCGAGGTCCCGCCGGTGGCGTTGGAGAATCCGGGCCCTGTGACTCCGTTCGAGGCTGTGACGGAGATTTACAGCATGCCGCAGCAGGGGTCGATCGATCCCACGTTCGCGCTGGCGCCGTTCTTCTTCATATTCTTCGGCATCGCGCTGGGCGACGTAGGTTACGGGCTCGGGCTCACAGCCCTGTCGCTCCTGCTCCTCAAGAAAGTGAAAATGGCCGGGCTCGCCAAGAAGCTCTTCACGCTGCTTGCCATTTGCGGGGTGTCTTCGGCGATCGTGGGAGTGCTGACCGGGAGCTGGCTGGGTAGTCTCGTCCGGATCCCGCCGCTCTGGTTCAATCCCATGGACGACCCCATGCTCATGTTGGGGGTGTCGTTCGCCCTGGGCATCATCCACATTTATGTTGGTCTCGGCATCAAGTTCTATTCCAACGTCAAGCACGGCAGGCTTCTCGACGCCCTTTTCGACCAGGGATTCTGGTACGTGTTTCTCACGGGCCTTCTCCTCCTTCTCGGAGGCTCGGGGCTGAAGAACGCGGGCCTTACGGCGGCCGGTCAGTGGACGGCTGTCGCCGGAGCGGTCGGGCTCATACTCACCCAAGGACGCGCTCAGAAGAATCCCATCAGGCGTCTTGCGTCGGGCGTGTTGAGCCTGTACGGGGTAACGGGCTACCTGAGCGACGTGCTTTCTTACTCGAGGCTTCTCGCCCTCGGCCTTGCATCGTCGGTGATAGCTGTTGTCATCGACGACATGGCCTTGCGCATGCTCGGTATACCGTTCGTCGGCTGGATCCCGATGATTCTCCTCCTTGCCATAGGGCATGGGTTCAACCTGGCGATAAACGTCGTCGGCTCGTACGTGCACTCAAGCAGGCTACAATATGTGGAGTTCTTCAGCAAGTTCTTTGAAGGAGGCGGGAGGAGGTTCCTGCCTTTTAGAAAGAGGACGAGGTACATCGAAGTCATGGAGGAAGGGGAGGCTTAACACAAAATGGGTGTCACGGTCGGTATGATCCTTGGGTTTCTCGGCATAGCTCTCGCGGTGGCTTTGCCAGGTGTGGGTTCGGCGATGGGGGTCGGGCTCGTGGGCTCTGCAGGCTCGGGGGTAGTGACGGAGGACCCCGACAAGTTCGGGCAGATACTGCTCCTGCAGGTCATTCCCGGCACGCAGGGCATATACGGACTACTCACCGGATTCGTTCTCATGATGAAGCTCGGGGTGTTCAGCGGGAATGTGCTCCGGCTCACCACGTATGAAGGGCTCCTAGTGATCATGGCCGTCCTTCCCGTATCCATAGTTGGCTGGCTTTCCGCCATTCACCAGGGAAAGGTCGCGGCGGCCGGCGTCGGAGTTGTGGCGAAGAGACCCGAAGAGCTCGGCAAGCCTGTTACGTTCGCAGCTATGGTGGAGACGTACGCGGTGCTATCGTTCCTCGCCTCGCTGCTTCTCATCATGTTCGGCCTGCCTCTCAAAGGAGTGGCGTGAATGTCTGCTCTGGAGAAGATGCAGGAGAAGATCCTACAAGACGCGAAAGCCAGGGCTGAGGAGATCGTGAACGCCGCCACAGCGGAGGCCCAGGCCATACTCGCTGAGGCCAAGGCGGAGGCGGCGCGGAAGCGCAACGAGGTGCTTGCGCGCGGCAAGGAGAAGGCCGACGAGGAAAGGCGGCGCACTCTCACCCTCGCGGAACTGGATGCTCGCAAGCAGCTTCTGGCGACGAAAGCGGCTCTCATGGACGAGGCCTTTCAGATGGCCCGGAAACGCCTGGCCTCGCTTGAGCCCGCCCGGTACGCGGCGTACTTGAAAGGCGCGATGCTTGAAGCCGTGGAAACCGGTGAGGAAGAGGTCGTCATGTCCGCGCGCGACAGGGAGACGATCGGGCCCGAGGTCGTGGCCGAGGTGAACGCGGAGTTGTCAGGACAGGGCCGCAAGGCCGGCCTCCGCCTGTCCAGCGCTCCCGGTGAATTCGATGGGGGCTTCGTGTTGCGGACGGGGAGGACGGAAATCAACTCCACATTCGACGCCATCCTGGCGCGACAGCGGGAGGCGCTTGTGGTCGAGGTGGCCAAGGTGTTGTTCGGGTAACGCTCGGCACCTGAGTGAGGATCCCGGGAGGTGACGGATGGCGAGATGCTGGGGCTTGAATTTAAGTTCGCGTATGCTACCGGGCGCGTGCGGGTGCTCGAGACCAAGCTCCTCGACCTGGGTCGCATCGATCGAATGATCGACGCCCCAGACCTAGAGGCGGCTTTGAAAGTTCTGGCCGAAGCGGGCTATGCTCGCGTTCAGCCTTCCGAGAAGACCCACTTGGCGATCGACGAGATCACGGCGGGCGAGGAAGCGAGGCTCATTCAGCTGGTCCGCGAAACCACCCCCGAACCCGCGTTGGTGGATTTCATCACCGCGAGGTGGGATTTCCACAACCTCAAAGCGATGATGAAGGCAAAGCTGCATCGGGTCCCTCCGGAGAAGGCCGTGGCAAGGCACGGTGCCTGTGACGTGGCCGTGATCGAGCGTGCCGTCGACGGCGAGACGCGCGACCTCCCGCAGCACTTGGCTGAGGCTCTCGGCGTCGCGAAGGCGGCTCACGATCTTCGCCCGGTGCCCGAGACCATCGACATCGCCGTGGATCGGGAGATGTACCGCTACCTTCTGGCCTTGGCGAACTCCATCGGCATACAGTACCTCGTGGACCTCGTCCAAACAGAGGTGGACTTGTTCAACATATCCGTGTATTTCAGGTCCAGGAGGATGGGAAGGGACAAGGCGTTTGCGGCGGAAGCCATGGTGCCAGGAGGTCGACTCAATCCCATGCGGCTTCTGGCTTCGTATGAGCAACCCCCCGAGGCTGTGGGCGCAAGCGTGACTGGCACCGGCTACGAAGCGTTGGCGGCGCAGGCCGCAACCGCGCTTGCGGAAGGGAAGCCGCTTTCAGGGTTGGAAACGCTTTCAGAGGAGATCATGTGGGAGCGCATCCGAAGGGCGCGGTACATGCCTCTGGGGCCTGAGCCGCTTGTCGGATACGTTTTCGCGAAGCTGCACGAGCTCAAGCTGGTAAGGCTCATCCTTGTGGGTAAGCTCTCGGGCGTGCCCAGGGAGAACCTGAAGGAAAGGCTGCGTGATCTTCATGTATAAGTTCGCAGCCGTCGGCGAGGAAGCGTCGGTCTTCGGATTTCGCGCCCTCGGGGTGGATGTCTTCGTCGTGAAGCACGAGGACGATGCCGCCTCCGTTCTGCAAGAGGCGCGCAAGGGCGGGTACGCCGTGATCTTCGTGACTGAGCAGGTGGCGAAGGCCGTGCCCGACGTCATCGAGGGGTTCCAGGACGCGCCGCTGCCCGCGGTGCTCATCATCCCGGGCGTAGGCGGCTCTCTCGGGCTTGCCTCGCAAAGAATGAAGAGGATCGTCGAGAAGGCGGTCGGAGCCGACATCCTGTTTCAAGAGAGAGGGTAGGATCGTCGATGGACGTGGGAAGGATCATCAAAGTCTCAGGGCCGCTCGTTGTAGCTGAGGGCATGAGCGATGCCAGGATGTACGATGTGGTGCGGGTGAGCGAAAAGAAGCTCATCGGCGAGATCATCGAGATGCGCGGCGACAAGGCGTCAATCCAGGTCTACGAAGAGACCGCTGGGCTTGGACCGGGGGAGCCGGTGTATTCGACTGGCGAGGCGCTCTCCGTGGAACTCGGACCGGGGCTCATCGAGTCCATCTACGATGGGATCCAGAGGCCTCTCGACAAGATCCGGGCCGCGGTCGGCGACCGGATCGAGCGCGGCGTCGAGCTCCCCGGCCTGGACCGCGAACGCAAGTGGGCCTTCGAACCACGGGTCAAGTCCGGCGACCGCGTCAGCGCGGGGGATGTGCTCGGCGTTGTCCAGGAGACTCCCGTGGTGGAACACAGGATTATGGTGCCCCACGGCATCGAGGGGACCGTGGAGGACATCCGCGCGGGCGAGTTCACCGTGCTCGATGTAGTGGCACGGATAAAGACGGCCTCAGGCATCAAGGACATCACGATGCTTACGAGATGGCCTGTGCGGCGCGGTCGCCCATATAGGGAAAAGCTTGCACCGTACCAGCCGCTTGTGACCGGGCAGCGGATCATCGATACGTTCTTCCCGGTGGCGAAGGGTGGCACCGCGTGCGTGCCCGGTCCCTTCGGAAGCGGCAAGACGGTGGTCCAGCACCAACTCGCGAGGTGGGCGGACGCCGACATCATCGTATACATCGGATGCGGCGAGCGCGGGAACGAGATGACCGAAGTGCTCATGGACTTCCCCGAGCTCACCGACCCGCGCACCGGCGAGCCGCTGATGAAGCGCACGGTGCTTGTGGCGAACACCTCCGACATGCCGGTGGCCGCTAGAGAGGCTTCGGTGTACACCGGCATCACAATTGCCGAGTATTTCCGCGACATGGGCTATAACGTGGCCCTGATGGCCGACTCCACATCGCGTTGGGCCGAGGCTTTGCGCGAGATATCCGGCAGGCTCGAGGAAATGCCGGGAGAGGAAGGCTATCCAGCTTACCTGAGCTCGAGGGCCGCGGAGTTTTACGAGAGGGCGGGCCGCGTGAGGTGCCTCGGCAGCGGCGATCGGGAAGGCACGCTCACTGTTGTGGGCGCGGTATCGCCTCCAGGCGGAGACCTTTCAGAGCCGGTGACCCAGGCCACCCTGAGGATAGTGAAAGTGTTCTGGGGCCTGGACGATTCTCTGGCGGCCCGTCGACATTTCCCGGCCATCAACTGGCTAATCAGCTATTCGCTGTATCTCGAGAGACTCGAGGAGCACATAACTGAGACCGTGGCGCCAGATTTCGGGGTGCTGCGCGCCGAGGCCATGAAGATCCTGCAAGAAGAGGCGGAGCTCGAGGAGATAGTCCGGCTGGTGGGGGTGGACGCGCTCTCCGTACGAGACAGGCTGACCCTTGAGACGGCGAAAAGCCTTCGCGAGGACTTCCTGCACCAAAACGCGTACCATGAGGTGGACACGTACACCTCCCTCAAGAAACAGCGCCTCATGCTCAAGGCCATCCTCGACTTCCATCACGCGGCGCTTGCCGCCGTGGAGCGGGGTGCCAACCTGGACGTCGTTCTCGAGCTTTCGGTAAGGGACGCGATCGCGAGGATGAAGTACGTGCCGGAGAGCGACGTGGCGAGGCTGGACAAGATCGGGGAGGAAATAGCGAAGGCGTTCGCCGGCTTGACCCAAGCTGGAGGTGAAGAGGTTGCTTAAGGAGTACCTGACTGTCTCCGAAGTCGCCGGGCCACTCATGATGGTTGAGCAGGTCCGGGACGTGAAATACGGAGAGCTTGTGGAAATAGAGATCGCTCCGGGCGAGACCAGGAGGGGCAGGGTGCTCGAGGCGTCCGGCTCAAGGGCGCTGGTGCAGCTTTTCGAGGGGTCGGCCGGGCTCAACCTTGCTCGGGCCAGGGTCAGGTTTCTCGGGAGAGGTATTGAGCTTGCGGTGGCCCCCGACATGCTCGGGCGCGTTTTCGACGGTTTTGGGCGCCCGCGCGACGGTGGCCCGCCCGTCATCCCCGAGAAAAAGCTGGACATAAACGGCAGCCCCATAAACCCGTACGCCCGGGACTACCCGTCGGAGTTCATTCAGACGGGCGTTTCCGCCATCGACGGCATGAATACCTTGGTACGCGGGCAAAAGCTGCCCATCTTCTCGGCTTCCGGTCTTCCGCACGCGACCCTGGCGGCGCAAATAGCGAGGCAGGCGCGGGTGCTCGGAACCGACGAGAAATTCTCTGTGGTCTTCGGGGCCATGGGCATCACGTTCGAGGAGGCGGACTACTTCATCAGAGACTTCAGGCGCACCGGCGCCATTGAGCGGGCGGTCCTCTTCCTCAACCTCGCCAACGACCCCGCCATCGAGCGCATATCGACTCCGAGGATGGCCCTCACGGCAGCGGAATACTTGGCGTACGAGAGAGACATGCACGTGCTGGTCATCCTCACTGACATGACCAACTACTGCGAGGCTCTGCGCGAAGTGTCGGCTGCGCGCAAGGAGGTTCCCGGGCGGCGCGGGTATCCGGGCTACCTCTACACGGACCTCGCCACCATCTATGAGAGGGCAGGAAGGATAAAAGGGCGGAAGGGATCCATCACGCAGATCCCCATCCTCACCATGCCCGAGGACGACAAGACCCATCCCATCGTGGACCTTACTGGTTATATCACCGAGGGGCAGATATTCCTCTCGCGCGAGCTGCACCGCAAAGGCATATACCCGCCTATCGACGTGCTGCCTTCCCTGTCGCGACTGAAGGACAAGGGCATCGGGAAGGGCAAGACGCGCGAGGACCACGCCGACACGATGAACCAGCTCTATGCGGCGTACGCCCGTGGGAAAGAAGCCAAGGAGCTCGCGGTGATCCTCGGAGAGGCCGCGCTGACCGAAGTGGATAAGCAGTTCTCGAAGTTCGCCGACGAATTCGAGACACGTTACGTGAAACAGGGACCCGAGGAGAACCGCTCGATAGAGCAGACCCTCGGCATAGGCTGGGAGCTCCTGGCCATGCTTCCCACGAGGGAACTCAAGAGGGTCCGCGAGGAGTACATCGAGAAATACATGCCCAAAGTTCGGACCGCGTAGAACCCCGGTCCGGCTGACCCGCCCAGCTGGCTTGCCCAGCCGGGCGGCCGGGCTTGCGATGTGAAGATCTGAGAAGGAGGGAGCCGCGGGACACCGCGCGCGGGCAGATGGAGGCCGGGCGCGCGTGCCGACGCGGCGACGTCATGGAGGTCAGGGTGAGCCCCACCCGGATGCAGCTTTTGAGGCTCAAGAAGCGCCTCGCCATGGCCGAGCGCGGGCACAAGCTGCTGAAGGACAAGCGCGACGAGCTCATGAAGAAGTTCCTCGATCTCATAAAGAAGGAGCAGGCGCTGCGCGGCCACGTTGAGGCCGGCCTTGGCTCGGTCCTTCCCGCGTTCCTTGAGGCAAGGGCCGCTATGTCTCAGGAAGCGCTCGAGGAGGCCTTCATGGTGCCGAAGATATCGTGCGGCGTCGATGTTTCCGCCACGACCATCATGAACGTTAAGGTGCCTGAGTTCACGTGGCGGGGCGAGGACGCGCGAAACGCGCATCCTTACGGGTTCTCAGGCACGAGCGCATCGTTGGACGATGCTGTGACGGGTCTTGCCGGGTTGCTTCCCAAATTGGCCGAGCTCGCCGAGGTCGAGAGGTCCATAGAGCTTTTGGCCGACGAGATCGAGAAAACCAGGCGTCGCGTCAATGCGCTGGAGTACGTCCTCATACCGAACCTCCGCGAGACGGCGCGCTACATCACGATGAAGCTCGATGAGATGGAGCGCGGGAACCTCACCAGGCTCATGAAGGTGAAGGATATCGTTCGGGCGAAATAGGCAGTCTCACTGCTTGAGTCTCGGGTCCAGCGCGTCGCGGAGTCCGTCGCCGAAGAGGTTGAATCCCAGCACGGTCAGGCATATGGCGATGCCTGGGAACACCGACCACCACCACTTGCCTGCGAGCAGGTATTCTTGGCCGCGGGATATCTCGTATCCCCAGCTCGGGGTGGGCGGTTGCGTGCCGAATCCCAGGAACGTCAACCCCGCCTCAAGCATCACTATGCCGCCCATGCCCAGGGTCGCTGAGACTATCACAGGAGCGACCACGTTGGGGAGTATGTGTCTGAAGATCACCCTTGCGTCGCTTGCTCCCGAAGCTATCGCGGCCTGCACGAACTCTGTCTCCTTTATCGCCATTACCTGGCCTCTAACGATCCTCCCTATCTGTATCCACGAAATCGCACCTATCACAGTATAGACCAGAGTGTCGCTGGGCGGCAGGTACGCGACCACTGTTATGACGAAAAGCAGGAACGGGAAGGCGAAGATGACATTTATGAGCCACGACACGACGTCATCCACGAACCCGCCGTAATAGCCCGCGAGCGCCCCGAGGGTCGTTCCGATGACCACGGATATGATGGTCGCGGCCACTGCGAGTCGGAGGGATATGCGTGTGCCGTATACGACCCGCGAGAACACGTCCCGACCGTACAGGTCCGTCCCGAACCAGTGTTTCAAGCTCGGAGGGGAGAGCTGCGCTGGGGGCCCCTCCGTCCACATGAGCTGTTCGATAGGGTCGTAAGGCGCTATCCAAGGCGCGAAGATGGCGCAAAACACCACGAGAAGCACGAGCGACAGCCCGAACATAGCGGACTTGTTTCTTCGCAGCCGCAGCCAGGCATAGTACCACAGGCTCCTGCCGGCTTCCTCGCGGGCCGGTTCATTGGGCCTCCGCCTCGCGCGTGGCGCGGCAGGAGGAGGCGTTGACCTTGCGGGAGCGGAAGCGGGCGCCGTTTTCCGCATTTTCTCGAACACCCCTACTCGTACCGTATTCTCGGGTCAAAGAGCGCGTACGAAAGATCGACAACGATGTTCACCGCGACGAAAACAACAGCCATAAAAAGCACCTCCCCACGGAGGATGGGAAAGTCGCGGTTAACCACGGCCTCCACGGCCATTCGCCCGATCCCCGGCCAGCAGAATATGGTCTCGGTCAAGACCGCGCCGCTCAGGAGGTTCGCGGTGTCCACGCCTATGACCGTGACTACTGGGATCATCGCGTTGCGGAGGGCGTGTTTCCAAACAACCGCTCTCTCGGGGAGCCCTTTAGAGCGTGCCGTTCTGACGTAGTCCTGGCGGATGACCTCTAGCATGCTCGAGCGCGTGATCCTAGCGATGAGCGCGGCGGGGCGCAGCCCGAGCGCCATGGCTGGGAGGATGAGATAGCGCAGTCCGCCGTAGCCCGTGCCGGGAAGCCATCCCAGTATCACGCAGAATACCACGATTGCGAGAAGGCCGACGAAGAACACGGGCATCGACACCCCGAGAAGGGCGAGAACCATGCTGGCGTAGTCCCAGATGGAGTACTGCTTGACAGCGGATACGATGCCCAGAACTATTCCGAGCGGAATCGCGATCGCCATGGATGCCCCTGCAAGCTTGGCGGACGCCGGTATCCTCTCGGCTATCGCCTGCGTTACCCTCATGTTGTTGCGGTACGAGCGTCCGAGGTCAAGCGTGATGGCGTCTTTATAGAACTTGATCATCTGGATGTACCAGGGTTTGTCGAGGCCCATCTCCCGCCTTATCCTCTCGATTGTCTCCGGGTCGCCTCTTTGCCCCGAAAGTATCCTTGCGGGGTCGCCCGGCACTATCGTGCTCAGGATGAATACCACGAGAATGACGCCCATGAGCACCGGGATCGCCGCGATGAGCCTCCGTATCACGTACTTTCCCACTGCGCGGACCAACCTCCCTTGCAAGCCGCGGTCGACTTCCGCTGCGCCGCGCTACTACTTTGGCTTCGTCTCCCGCAACGCCCCTGACGGGGAGGGGAGCCCCTCCCCGCCAGGGGCGGCGGTCTGCGGCTCCCTTATCCAGTCGAAAGTCAAAGCGAGTTCTCCGGCCCGCGCTGCTCCATTCGTTACGGACCGGAGACCGCGAGCAACGCATTACAGGTCCAGCCAGACTTCGGTGAACTTGTTGCAGTACTGCCCGAACGACGGGAGCTTGTATCCTCGCACGAAAGGCTTTATCATGTTGTGGCTGGTGTAGTGGTATATGAATACCCAAGGCGCATCTTCGACCACGATCTGCTCGGCTTTCTGATACAGTTTCCTCCTGATCTCCTGGTCTGTGGCGAGCCTGGCCTGCCTCGTGAGGTCATCGAAGAGCGGATTATGATACCTCGTGTAGTTGCCCGGGTCTCCGAAGTTGTCGGAGTTCAGCAGAACGTACAGGAAGTTGTCGGGGTCGGGATAGTCGACTACCCAGCCCATGCGGAAGAAAGGCACGGTGCCCTGGGTGCCGCATGTGTCAAGGTGGGCACCCCAGTCCACGTTCTTGAGGTCGACCTTGATGCCGACTTGGGCGAATTGAGCCTGAAGTGCTTCTGCTATCCTCTTGTGGCCCTGGTTCGTGTTGTACTGGAGCGTCACCTGGACACCTTTGGGATACCCGGCTTTCACGAGGAGGTCCTTGGCCATCTTCGGATCGTAGGTGTAGCCTTTGAGGTTTTCGTTGTAAGCGAACATCCCGGGCGGAAGCACACCCTTGGCGGGCATGGCGCGGCCGTTGAGCACGAAGTCAATGAGCGCCTGCCTGTTTATGGCATAGTTGAAAGCCTGTCTCAGATACTTGTTGTCCTTGAACGGCGGGAGGGTCTGGTTCATGCCGTAATAGTAGGTGCCCAGCTGCGGCCTCTCAAGGTACGTGCCAAGCTCGTTTACAGCGGTCTTCACGCTGTTCACGACCTTCAAGCCTTTGGAGGCCTCGGGATAGTACGGGTCGTCTACCTGGGCCGCGTACAGATTGCCCAGCTTATACTCGGTCCACTCAATGGTGAGGTCGGTGATGATCCTGAACTCGATGCCGTCAAGATAGGGAAGCCTGTTGCCCCACTTGTCCTTCATCCAGTAATTCTCGTTGCGCGACAACACCAGCTTGTCATCGTGCTTCCATGACTCGAACTTGAAAGGCCCGGTTCCCACCACGTGGAAGTTCCAGTCCTTGCCCCACTTCAACACGTCCTCCTTGGGCAGGACCACGAACGTGTTGTAGCTCAGCACCGTGATGAACGGGGCGAATGGATAAGTGGTTTCGATCTGCAGCGTATACTTGTCGAGGGCCTTGATACCCGAGATCGACTGGGCCTTCCCCTCCCGGTACTCCTTGTAACCCTTTACCATGTCGATGAAGTAAGCCCGCGGGGAATTGGTCTTAGGATCGCAGATGTAATTGAAGGTCCATACCCAGTCGTCTGCGGTGACCTCGCGGCCTCCGTTCGCGGTGGGCTTACCGCCTTCGGTGGTCTTGTGGAAATACACCCCCTTACGCAGTTTGAACGTAAAGGTCTTGCCGTCAGGAGAGGCTTTCCAGGACTCCGCGAGGAGAGGCACGATCTCGCCGTTAGGATCGATGGCGACCAGGGTTTCGAAGATCTGATAACCAACCTCGGCTGAGGTGGTATCCGTTGCCATAACGGGGTCAAGGTCGGGGGGATCTGCGCCGAGGGCGTCCTTCCAGATGCCGCCGTACTTTGGCTGCTGTTCCTGGCCGCTCGCCAGGAGCGTGCACGCTAGCACCAGGGCAGCCGTAAGGAACAACGTCGTTGTCACGCGGCCTCTACGGAACATTGCTCTACCTCCTTCATTCCTCGTATACGCTCTCTAGGGATTCCCGGAACTCAAGACACCGTGCCTAGTCGATGGACCCGTGGCTCACGCTGCCGGGACATCGCCCTCTCCTGCCTTTTCGCCTGCCACCTCCTTTTCGGTTTTGTGCCACATGCGCAATGAGACTGGGCGCTCTACTATTGCAGTAATATTCTGTACACACGGTGCATTTCCTTCCTGAGGGCACGTTTTGCCGCTCCACCACTAGGTGGGAGTGCGGCAAGGCCCCGACTTTTCGGGGGGGTTGCCAGTAATTGTGAGAGGGAGGGTCAGAATCCGCTCACTGGCCTCACGGCCCGGATTCACCGACGGTGCCCCGCCTGGAGCGCCGTCCCCGAGTGCAACACCGGCAACCCTGCACCGCGCGTGTGCTCTCTGGAACCGGCGGTTACTTATGGCGATCCACTTGGCAATGGCTCAAAGACTAAAGCACCTCACATGGAGCAGGGCAGAGGGAACGGGGTCGGAGTGTCGAAACGCTCTCGGGGCACGTTGCGGCGCCATGTCCGTGAAGGACCCTGCGTGATCCCCACGGGAAATGGGGAACCTATCAGCTGGCGGCACGGCCGCACGCGGCGGCACGGTCGGTGAGGTCGCGCTTGCTGATTACCGATGGAGGGAAGGGTGGCGTGGCGGGAATGATTTCAGTCGATACCTTGGACAACGGGCTGCGGGTGATAACCGAGGAGATGCCGCACATGAGGTCCGCGTCCGCGACGATCTGGATCGGAGCCGGTGCCCGGTACGAGGACCCGGATGTGAACGGGATATCCCACTTCATAGAGCACATGCTCTTCAAGGGCACCCCGAAGCGTGACAGCAACCTAAAGATCTCGGCGACCATAGAGGGCGTGGGAGGCGCGATAAACGGGTTTACCAATAAGGAGACCACGTGCTTCCTGGTGAAGGTGCCCTCGGAGAGCTTCGGGTTGGGCCTCGATGTTCTTGCGGACATGGTTCTTCACTCGCTTTTCGATCCCGAGGCCATTGAGCGGGAACGCGGTGTAGTAATCGAAGAGATCAAGATGGTGAGGGACAGGCCGGACTCGTGGGTCCACGTCCTCCTTGAGGAGATGATGTGGCCTGGTCACCCCCTTGGTCGGAGCATCGCGGGCACGGAGGAGGTCATCCGGTCCTTAACCCGTGAAAAGGTGATGGATTACTTTGACTCGCTGTACCAACCGCCCAATATGGTGGTCTCCGTTGCGGGCAAGGTCGGGGCGGACGACGTTCGAAAGGCTGTGGCCGGCGAGTTTGGAGCGCGGTCTGGCGGGAAACGGCGAGATTTCGCCGCCGCGAAGCTGGCTTCGCGGGGGCCTGTCGCGAAGATCGAGCGGCGCGACACGAAGCAAGCCAACCTCGCGCTGGGACTTCCAGGCTACGAGCGGCTCCACGAGCGCCGGTACGTCCTTGAGATCCTCAACGTCATCCTTGGCTGGGGAATGAGCTCGAGGTTGTTCCAGGAGGTACGGGTGAAACGGAGCCTTGCGTACTCGGTCGGATCCCAGTACTCGGCGCATCTCGATACCGGGATCGTGAGGGTGTACGCCGGCGTGGACCCGGGCAAGGGGGCCGATACGGTCCGGGTGGTCCTTGAGCAGCTCGCGCGCATGCGCGATGAGAAGGTGGGTGATGATGAGCTGCGGAAGGCAAAGGATTTCTACAAGGGCTCGCTCGCTCTCCGCCTCGAAGACACGCTCAATCTCGCCCTGCGTAACGGTGAGCACGTGGTCCTTACCGGTAGGATCATGCCGGTGGACGAGGTGCTTGCGAAGGTCGAAGCTGTAACGGCCGAGGATATCGCCGAGGTGGCGCGCGATCTTTTCAAGAAGGAGAACCTTCATCTTGCTGCGGTCGGACCGTTCGAGAGGGAGGACGAGATGGCTGCCGCGCTCAACGCATCTATGCTATAATAGCAAACTAGGTGGGCCTGAATCGCTGCGGGCGTAAGGCGCGGCGAGAGGCAACGAACTCGGACAGGAAAGGGCGCGGGCTATCCGTCGGCGGTCGCCCGGCCATCGTGGGAGGGGTTCTGCGTTGTTGTTCAACGTGGCGGAGGGCGTGCGACAGGAGGTTCGGGCTATCGTGGCAAGAGCCATCGCTTCCAGCGAGCTTGCCGGCCGGGTGGGAGAGTACGGCGCGGTCGAGGTCCCCGTGGAACTTGCGCGTGACAAATCCCACGGCGATTTCGCTACCACTGTGGCGATGGTTCTCGCGAAGCGGCTCGGGCAGCCTCCAAGGCACATCGCCGAGGTGATAGAGGCGTCGCTCAGGCCGCTCCTCGGCGAAACCCGGTATGTTCGTCGGGCCGAGGTGGCCGGGCCTGGCTTCATCAATTTCTTCCTCTCACGGACGTGGCTCGAGGACGCGGTCCGGGCCGTGCATGCCGCGGGTTCCGCCTACGGGACAAGCGATGTGGGAAACGGCAGGCGCGTGCAGATCGAGTTCGTGAGCGCCAACCCGACCGGACCCATGAACGTCGTGAACGCCCGGGCGGCAGCGGTGGGGGCTGCTCTCGCGAATGTCCTGAAGGCCGTCGGGTACGACGTGAGCACCGAGTACTATATCAACGACGCCGGAAACCAGGTGGCCGTGCTTGGAGAGTCCGTCGAGCTAAGGTACAGGCAGCTTCAAGGGGAGAACGTGGACTTTCCCGAGAACTGCTACCAGGGTTCGTACATCATCGACATCGCGCGCGAGGCGGCCGCGGACCATGGTGAGACGCTGAGGGCGATGACTTCGACAGAGCGGGCCCGCTTCTTTCGAGAATTCGCGCTCTCAAGGATGCTGGAAAGCCAGAGGCGGTCGCTTTCCCGGTTCGGTGTGGACTTCGACGTGTGGTTCAGCGAGCGCAAGTTAGTTGAGGGCGGTGCCCACCAGGAGATGCTCAGGATCCTCCGGGACAGGGGCATGGTGTACGAGAAAGACGGCGCAGTGTGGCTCTGTAGCACGAAGTTCGGTGACGACAAAGACAGGGTGCTTGTTAAGAGGGACGGCGAGTACACCTACCTTGCCGGCGACATAGCCTACCACAAGAACAAGCTCGACCGCGGCTTCGATCTCGTCATCGACATCTGGGGACCCGATCACCATGGACACGTGGTGCCGACCAGGGCGGGCATCCAGGCCCTCGGATACTCCGGCGAACGCCTTGAGGTGCTGCTCCTGCAGTTCCTGTCCATCCTGTCCGGAGGCGAACGGGTGAAGATGTCGAAGCGCGCGGGGGAGTTCGTAACCATGGACGAGCTCGTCGACGAGGTCGGGCGCGATGCGGCGCGCTACTTCATGCTTATGCGCAACATCGAGAGCCATCTGGATTTCGACCTCGAGCTCGCCAAGAGACAGTCTCAGGAGAACCCTGTCTACTACGTCCAATACGCCCATGCACGGATCTGCAGCATATTCAGGCAGGCCGAGGAAAACGGGGTCAAGTGGGAAAGCGCACCGGAGGCGGACCTCTCCCGGCTGGAGGAGGAGATAGAGCTAGATATCGCCCGCAAGATTGCGGCTTACCCGGATGAGGTCGTCACAAGCGCGGCGGAGCGCGCGCCCAACAGGCTCGCAAAGTACGCTCTGGACCTTGCAGGATTGTTCCATTCATTCTACAATAGTTGCAGGGTGATGAGTGACGACGCCGGCCTGACATCGGCAAGGCTCGCGCTTTCCGGGGCAGTGGGCATCGTTCTGCGGAACTGCCTCGGCATCCTCGGCATCTCCGCGCCGGAGAAAATGTAAGCGTGTGGGGTGCCTCAACAGGAGGTCGCGATGTCGGGACCGAAAGACGAGGTAGTGAGAGCGGGCGCTGCGGTGGGGGCGTCGGTGAAAGATGCCTATGCATACCTCGGCACCGTGGTGCTCGTGAGCCTTGCGTGGTTCGGGTGGTTCGCGTGCGGCGCGCTCCTCTTGAGCTTATTCGTAAAGTCCCTCATTGTCATCGTGCCAGCGCTGGTGGTTCTTGCCGCCCCGCCGCAAGGGGCGGCCTTTCACGTGATGGCGCTTATCATGGAAGGACGCGACGTGGTGCCTCGCGATTTCCTGGACGGCCTGAAACGGTTCTCCGCACGCTCGCTGGCCATCGCGGCAGCGCACGTGGGGCTTTCGACCGTGGTAGTGGTGGACATACTCTGGTTCGTCTCGCGGCCCGGCACCGTGTTCAAACTCGTGGGCGGTCTATGGTTGTATGCGCTGCTGTTCCTCGCCATGATGACGCCCTACCTCTTATCCGTCATGGTCCAGCAGGATACCGGGTTCCGCATGGCCTTCAAGAGAGCCGCTCTTCTCGCGCTCGCGAACCCTGTCTATTCGCTTCTCGTTGTGGCGTTCGAGGCGGCTGTGACTGTCTTGTGCGTGGTCCTCGCGCCGGCCTTCAGCCTGCTCTACATGGGTCTAGTAGCTTTCACGAGTAACCGGGCCACGCGGGCGCTTTTCGAGAAGTATGGAGTGGTCGGCGGCGAGGATTCGCCGCACGACGCGGATTCAAAATAGAGAGGGGGTGTCTTAGTGGTTGTGAAGCTTGTTCTCGCGGGTGCGGCCGCCGTTGCGGCGGGGTGTGTCCTGGGCGGTGCCGCCAGGGCTGCGTCGGGCGGGGAGATGACGGTCAGGTGGTACGGACACTCATGCTTCCTCATCACCTCATCGACCGGCGTGAGGATCCTAACGGACCCTTTTGATGCGACAGTTGGATATCCCGTGCCGCAGGTCGAGGCGGACGTGGTGACGTCGAGCCACGACCACTTCGACCACAACAACGTATCGGCCGCGCGTGGAAACCCAGTCGTGCTGAAAGGCAAGGGCAGGTATGAGAAAGCCGGTATCAAGATCTACCCCGTCGCGAGCTTCCATGACACTGAACAGGGGGCCAAGCGGGGTCCGAACACCATATTCGTGATGGAAATCGACGGCATCAGGCTGGCCCACATGGGCGACATCGGTCACGAGCTTTCCAGGCAGCAGTTGGACGAGCTCGGCAAGGTGGACGTTCTGTTGGTGCCGGTGGGCGGCACCTACACCGTGGACGCGGCGGGGGCCGCGCGGATTGTCGAAGCGATATCGCCCAAGGTGGTCATCCCGATGCACTACAGAACCGCTGCTGTCGGCATGCCGATCGCAGGGGTTGATGGGTTCTTGGCAGGCTTCCAGAACGTGGTCAGGCTCGATTCGAACCAGATCACGCTTCGTGCGGGGTCGCTGCCGCAGAGCACCACGGTGTACGTGCTGAACTACAAGTAGGGAACGGTCCGGACGCGGAAGGGAGCAAGGGACTTGGCAAAGTACGTGTTCGTAACGGGTGGGGTTGTGTCAGGCCTTGGCAAGGGGGTCACCGCCGCTTCCATCGGGCGGCTTCTCAAAAGCAGGGGTCTCCAGGTAACAGCGATAAAGCTGGATCCGTACATCAACGTCGATCCGGGCACAATGAGCCCGTATCAGCACGGTGAGGTCTTCGTAACGGACGATGGCGCGGAGACCGACCTTGACCTCGGCCACTACGAGAGGTTCATCGATGTGGACCTTGGCAGGCTGAATAACGTCACCACCGGCATGATTTACTGGTCCGTGATAAGCCGCGAGCGAAAGGGCGACTTCCTTGGCGGGACTGTGCAGGTCATCCCCCACATCACAAACGAGATCAAGTCCAGGATAACGCGGGTGGGGAACGAATCAGGCGCGGACGTGGTGCTCGTTGAGGTAGGGGGAACGGTGGGTGATATCGAGGGCCTACCCTTCTTAGAAGCCATAAGACAGCTCCGAAGCGACCTCGGACGCGAGAACGTGATGTACATCCACGTCACACTGGTGCCTTACATCGGTGCCGTGGGCGAGCTGAAGACCAAGCCCACCCAGCACAGCGTGAAAGAGCTGCGGAGCATAGGCATTCAGACCGACGTGATCGTGTGCAGGTCGGAGCGCCCGCTCTCAGACGACATCAAGTCGAAGATAGCCCTCTTTTGCGACATCGATAAACAAGCCGTGATCCCGGACGCGGACGCTGCAACGATTTATGAGGTTCCGCTGGTCTTCGAGCGCGAAGGGCTCGATGATATCGTCATTGACAGGCTCAATCTGCGCGCGGCGGCAGGTCGGTCCGACCTCACGGAATGGCGCGAGATGGTATACAGGTTTTTGCATCCGAAGCGTCAGGTGACCATAGCGATCGTCGGCAAGTACGTGAGCCTCCCGGATGCATATCTTAGTGTGGTGGAGGCGTTGCGTCACGCCGGGATCGCCTACGGGGCCGAAGTGAAAGTGCTGTGGGTCAACTCAGAGCATCTTGAGGCTGAAAACGTGGCGAAAGAGCTCGAGCTGGCCGATGGGATTCTCGTCCCGGGCGGGTTTGGGTGCAGGGGGGTTGAGGGAAAGATCCTCGCGGCGACCTATGCGAGGGAGAATAAAGTGCCGTACTTCGGCCTATGCCTGGGTCTTCAGTGTGCGGTCATCGAATTCGCACGCACTGTGTGCGGGCTCGAAAGGGCTCACAGCTCCGAGTTCGATCCGGATACCCCTCACGCGGTGATAGATCTGTTACCGGAGCAAAAAGGAGTAGAAGGGATGGGTGGCACGATGAGGCTCGGTGCGTACCCCTGCCGACTGGTGCCCGGGTCTCTCGCCATGGCCGCCTACGGCGAGGAGTTGGTGTGTGAACGGCACCGCCACAGGTTCGAGGTGAACAACGAATACATCAGCATTCTTGAGAAAGCCGGGCTACGGGCCACGGGGCTGTCTCCCGACGGGCGCCTGGTGGAGATAGTCGAGGCGAAGGACCACCCGTGGTTCGTGGCTACCCAATTTCACCCGGAGTTCAAGTCGAGGCCGAATCGTCCTCACCCGTTGTTCAAGTCCTTTGTAGCTGCGGCGCTTGAGAGAGCAGCTGCCGGGGGCAGCGCGGCTGGCTGAGAATGGGGCGAGTGCGGCGGGGCAACGCGGAAGGAATCCCCGTTCCCGTGGCGAATTGGCAGGGAGGGTGAGGGTCCGCGATTCCATCCCCCGCCTGACGTGTTTGAACCTTCCGGCCCGGTGTTCGAGGGGCGGATGCCCCGATGTCTCAAGAGGTGTACCCGGATTTTACGGAGTCCTCCTGGCAATGCTATAATACCGGTGTGTGACCAGGCCTTCACTGACGCTGCGTGTTGTCACCAGGCACCATAGTGTTGATGCTATCAACCTTTTCGCATGGTTTTCCAATTGTACCCCGCTGTAAGTTCCCTGTCGTGCGACGTTAGCATGGGCGTCTCCCGTGGCGTGGCATGGCGCGATTTCAAGACAGAATAGCGTTCGGCTTGCCCGGCGAGAGGGAACCACAAGAGAATTCACAACGAAAGGACTGGGTACTTAGATGGCACGAAACGGACAGGGTGTTCCCGAGGAACCTATGAACATAAGCGACCTGGAGGCAAAGACCATCCATGAGCTCTACGAGATCGCCAGAGATCTTGGGATCGCGAGCCCGACAAAACTGAGGAAGAAGGAGTTGATCTTCGAAATCCTGAAGATGCGGGCCGAAAAAGAGGGCCTCATCTTCGCCGAAGGCATTTTGGAGATCATGGCGGAGGGTTTCGGCTTTCTCAGGGTGGCCGGGCTCAACCCGAGCCCTGACGACATTTACGTGTCGCCCTCGCAGATCAGGCGGTTTGCCCTGCGCACGGGCGACATGATATCAGGCCAGGTGAGGCCGCCTAAAGAGAGCGAGAAGTACTTCGCGCTACTGCGGGTCGAGGCGGTGAACGGCACGGACCCCGAGATGGCCACCAAGAGGCTCTTCTTTGAGGACCTCACACCGATATACCCCAACGACAGGCTGCGATTGGAGACCACCTCGAAGGAGATCACCACTCGCATGATCGACCTCATCGCGCCGCTCGGCAAGGGGCAGCGCGGCCTCATAGTATCGCCTCCCAAAGCGGGCAAGACCACGGTCCTCAAGAAGATCGCAAACGCTATAACGGCCAACCACCCCGAGGTCGAGCTCCTCGTGCTTTTGGTCGACGAGCGTCCCGAGGAGGTCACTGATATGGAGAGGTCGGTGAAAGGCCTCGTCACAAGCTCGACGTTTGATCTCCCGCCGGAAAACCACATACGCGTGGCGGAAATGGTGCTCGAGCGCGCGAAGCGGTTGGTGGAGCACGGCAAGGACGTCGTGATCCTGATGGATAGCATCACACGGCTTGCGCGGGCATACAACCTGGTGGAGCCCCCAAGCGGGCGCACGCTGTCCGGCGGCCTTGACCCGAACGCTCTTCGCAGCCCGAAGAGGTTCTTCGGCGCTGCGCGGAACATCGAGGAAGGGGGCAGCCTCACCATCCTGGCGACGGCGCTTGTAGAGACGGGCAGCCGCATGGATGACGTGATATACGAGGAGTTCAAGGGCACTGGCAATATGGAGCTCCATCTCGACCGCAAGCTTGCGGAACGGCGCATCTTCCCGGCCATCGACATAAACAGATCCGGGACGCGGAAGGAAGAGCTCCTTCTGACCGAAGAAGAGCTCGACATGATGTACCTCCTGCGCCGGGCCATGGGCAACCTCGGCACAGCGGAAATGACCGAGCTCATGCTGGAGAGGCTTCACCATACCAAGAACAACGAGGAGTTCCGCCAGCTGGTTGTGAAGTCGTCGTTCGCCGAAAACGTGAGAGCCCTGAACCAGTGAGCCGCACTCGGGCGGGAGGCCCGGTCCCCCGTCTCGCAGGTCTTGTGCGGGCGCGCGGCGGAACCGCGGGAACAAAACGCGGCCCAGCGACTAGCGACTGCCGGGCCGCGCGGCGGGTGCTTTCTAATAGAGGTGACCTCAATAGAGGTGGCACGCCGTGAAATGACCTGGGGCCACCTGCTTGAGCTCCGGGTCCTCCTCGCGACACACCGGTTTCGCGTGCGTGCACCGAGTCTGGAACCGGCACCCTTTGGGCGGGTTGACAGGGCTCGGGACCTCGCCCTGCAGAACGATCCGCTTTCTTTCCCTTTCGAGCCTTGGATCCGGGATCGGGATCGCCGACAGCAGACCCTCGGTGTAGGGATGAAGCGGGCTCTTGTAAAGCTCCGCGCTGGGGGCGAGCTCGACCAACCGGCCGAGGTACATCACCCCGACGTTGTCGGAAAGATGCTTCACCATGGCAAGGTCATGGGCGATGAAAATGTATGTGAGACCCCTTTGCTCCCTCAGCCGTGACAGCAAGTTCACGACCTGCGCCTGGATCGACACGTCCAGCGCGGAAATGGGCTCGTCGGCGACGATGAACTCCGGGTCCACGGCGAGCGCGCGGGCTATGCCGATGCGCTGGCGCTGGCCGCCCGAGAACTCGTGCGGAAACCTGTTCGCATGTTCGGCCGAGAGCCCCACGACGCTCAAGAGCTCATGTATTCTGGCGAGGCGCTCTTTACCCCTTGCAAGGTTGTGGATGTCGAGGGCCTCCCCGATGATGTCGCCCACCGTCATCCGGGGATCGAGGGACGCGTATGGATCTTGGAAGATCATCTGGACCCGGCGCTTGAACTTCTTGAGCTCCGCGCCTTTCAGCGTGCTTGTGTCCTCGCCCTTGTAAAGGATCTTGCCGCCGGTGGGGCTATAAAGCCCTACGATGGTCCGCCCCGCGGTCGTCTTGCCGCAACCGCTCTCGCCCACGAGGCCGAACACCTCGCCCTTCTTCACTGAGAAGGTCACGTCATCTACAGCCTTGAGGACCGCTCTGCGGCCGAACTGGAAGTATTTCTTGAGGTTTACTACCTCCAGAACCGTATCCTGCGTATCGTGAGCCATCACCTTGTCGCGCCTCCTCTGGCACCGGAGTCCTCCGCCCCGCCGGCGGCGTGTCTTTCCCTGACACGTGCGGCTCTTGGGTCCATAAGCCAGCAGGCCACAGTGTGGTTCTCGCCCGCTGTGAAGTCCCCGGGCTGGTGATCCAGGCACACTCTCATCGCATAGCTGCAACGCGGTGCGAAGGCGCATCCCTTCGGGGGGACGAAAAGATCCGGAGGCGTGCCGGGTATGGCGAGCAGCTCCCTCTTGGTCTCTTCGTGGAGCCTGGGCACAGATTTCAGAAGCGCCTGGGTGTACGGATGCTGAGCGTTATAGAAAATGTCCTCGGAGGTGCCGGCCTCAGCGACCTTTCCGGCGTACATGACCACTATCCTGTCTGCCAGCTTAGAGACAACGCCGAGGTCATGGGTTATCAGGATTATGGACGTGTCGAGCTTCGTCTGCAGGCTCTTCATGAGGTCGAGTATCTGGGCCTGGATGGTTACGTCTAGGCCCGTGGTAGGCTCGTCCGCGATGAGGAGTTTCGGGTTGCACGAGAGCGCGATCGCGATCATCACGCGCTGTCTCATGCCGCCGCTGAACTGGTGAGGATACTGACGGAACCTCTCGTTTGGGTTCGGTATCTCGACCAGCGACAGCATCT
Source organism: Betaproteobacteria bacterium (assembly GCA_050260395.1). GTDB lineage: Bacteria > Bacillota > SHA-98 > UBA4971 > UBA4971 > UBA6256. The sequence continues at coordinate 61,320 of JBLNCC010000083.1, read as the reverse complement.
CGATGGCCCGCCGCTTCGCCTCCTGCGCCGAGAGCTTCTGGTGCTTGATGAGGCCTTCGGTGATCTGCCTGCCCACCGTCATAGTAGGGTTCAGGGAAGTCATGGGGTCCTGGAATATGACGCCGATCTCAGCGCCCCTCACGCTCTGGAGATCCCGGTCACTCATGGCGGTGAGATCTTTGCCGTCGAAGAGCACCGTGCCCCCTTCGATCTTCCCCGGGGGCATGGGAATGAGCTTGATGACCGACTGCACCGAGACGGTCTTTCCGCAGCCGGACTCGCCGACTATCGCCAAGGTCTCCCCCTTGTCAACGTGGAACGACACGCCGCGAACCGCGTGCACTTTGCCAGCGTAGGTGTAGAAGGAGACCTCGAGGTTCCTGACTTCGAGCAACCTTTCCTCAGCCATCCTTCTCACCTCCGCAGTTTCGGGTCGAGCGCATCCCGCAGGCCGTCGCCCACGAAGTTGAACCCGAGCATGGTCATGATGATGGCGATTGCCGGGATGATCAGCTGATAGGGGTATATCCTAAGATATTGATACCCGTCGTTGGCCATTGTGCCGAGGCTGGCGAGGGGCAGCGGCACTCCAAGCCCAATGAAGCTCAAGAACGCTTCGCCAAATATAGCGCTCGGGATCGTGAAGGTCATCTGAACGATGATGACTCCCATGGCGTTGGGGATGAGGTGCCGAAGGATTATCCCGAGGTGGCTTGCTCCGAGCGCTCGCGCGGCCAGCACGAACTCCTGCTCCTTAAGCTGGAGCACTTGTCCACGCACGAGCCTAGCCATACCGACCCACCCGGTGATGGTCATGGCTAGGATCACCGACCAAAGACCGGGACCGATGACTACGAGGAGGAGGATGGCGACGATGATATAAGGGATGCCGTACAGGATGTCCACAATCCTCATCATCACGTCGTCTACTACTCCACCGAAGTATCCTGAGATCCCACCGTAGATCACACCCACCACAAGATCGATGAGGGCGGCCATGATCCCTACGAAGAGCGAGACCTTGATGCCGTAGCACAGCCTTGCGAATATGTCGCGTCCGAGGTTGTCCGTGCCGAACCAGTGCTCCGCGGAGGGAGGCTTGTTCGTGTCGAACAAGCTCTGTTCCCTGGGATCCCAGGACGTAACAAACGGCCCTACGAACGCGAACGCCACAAGGGCTATCAGGATGACGAGGCCCACCACGGCAAGGCGGTTGCGCCTGAAGCGCCTCACCACCTCACGCCAGTAGCTTATAGGGGGGCGCGTGATGGCTTCCCCTTCCCCCGTGCCGATTTGGAGGGGTTCGAACATGTCCTGCGCTATCTCTTGCGTAGATGCCAATCTCATCACTCCCTGCTTCTCATGAGCCGGATCCTCGGGTCTATGATACCGTACGCGACGTCAACCAGGAAGTTCAGGAACACGAGGAGAACGGCGTAGAAAATCGTCGTTCCTAGGATGAGGGTGTAGTCCCGGTTGAAGATGCTCTGCACATAATACTTGCCGAGCCCCGGTATCCCAAAGATCAGCTCGATGACGAAGCTGCCTGTTACGATGCCTGCTGTGAGCGGCCCGAGGATGGTCACGATGGGGAGGATGGCGTTCCGCAGCACGTGGCGGAGGACGATCTCCCTCTGCGAGAGGCCTTTAGCTTTCGCGGTCTTGATATAGTCTTGGCTTGTGACCTCGAGCACGCTCGTGCGCATCATCCTCGCCATTACCGCGAGTGTGCCAAGCCCCAGGGCAGCGGCGGGCATGATCGTATACTTGAAACCCTCCCATCGGGCTATCGGAAGCAATCTGAGCTTGAGGCCGATAACGTACTGCATAAGGCCGCCCATGATGAACCCAGGCACCGATATGCCTATGAGTGCCACGAACATCGCAAGGTAGTCCAGCCACGTGTTATGCCGAAACCCGGCAACGGTGCCGAGTAAGAGGCCGAGCGTCACCGCGTATGCCAGCGCCTCAAGGCCTAGAGATGCCGAGACGGGGAACCCGTCACGGATCATGTCGTTCACCGAGCGGTGAAGCATCTTCAAGGAGGTGCCGAAATCCCCGCGCAAGAGGTTTCCCAGATAAATCACGTATTGCTCCCAGAGGGGCTTGTCGAGGCCGTACTTGCGCAACATGTTCTGGCGGATCGCCTCGGTTACCTTCTCTCCAAGAAAGGGATCGCCCGGGATGGCGTGCATGAGAAAAAAGGTGGCCGTGACGATTACCCACAGCGCGGCAAGCATCAGCCCGAACCGCCTGACTATGTAGCGTCCCAAAACACCCACTCCTTTGCTACGGTCACGCGCGCCGTGCGCATGTTTCGAATAACCGCATGACCGCATCATACGGCAGCAAGGCCCTGCTCTCCTGGCGCAGGGCCCCGCTGCCTTCCTTTCGATACTCCTATGCGGGGAATACCCGTGGACACAGTTTCCTCAGAGATTCCAAGCCGGTAAACCCGGCTTTGTGATCCCACCTATCCCACACTAGGGCATGGCGTAACCGAGCTCAGCAAGACCTTCGGCCAGGAGCTGCTTAGCCAGCTTGACATCGGCCTTCGTGGGCAACAGGTTGCCAACGTACACATCGTGGAACGATACCCCGTCTTTGCCGTGAATGGTCGGCGGAACGAGGGACGTCGCAGGCAACGAGCCGTTCTTCAGCACGTAGTCAACATAGGCCTGTCTGTCGATGGCGAGGGAGAATGCCTTGCGGACCTTCGCGTTCTTGAAGACCTCGTGTTTGCAGTTGAACTCGAGGTACCATGAGGTCGCCTCGGCGATGGTCTTCATGCCCTTGTTCCTATACTGCTCGATGTAGGTTCCAGGGACACCGACGAAGTCAAGCTCTCCCGCGTCGAACATGTTCAGCGGGGTGGCGATGTCCTTGATCATGTCGGCCTCGATCCGCTGCAGCTTGACTGACTTGGCATCCCAGTAGTTGGGGTTCTTCTCGAGGATGATCTTGTACTCGTGCTGCCACTTGGAGACCTTGAACGGCCCGCACGCCACCATCTTGTCGACCTCGGAGGCGTACTCGTCACCGAGCTTCTCCACCATATGCTTCGGGCTGGGCATGTAGGTAATGAAGGTGATGAGGTCGAGGAAGAACGGAGTGGGCGCCTCTAGCTCCACGCGTAGGGTCTTAGCGTCGAGCGCCTTCACTCCCACTGTCGCGAGGGCGTCGTCGATGGCCTTGTTCTTCTCGGCTTTCTTGGGATCCTTGTCGTCAGGAACCTCCATGCCGTTGACTTTCTCAGCATTCTTGATCACATACATCATGTACGCGTACTGCGACGCGGTGCGCGGGTCAATGACCCTCTTCCAGCCATACTCGAAGTCATACGCGGTGACTGGGACCCCATCGCTCCACTTGGCGTCGCGAAGCTTGAAGGTGTACACCTTACGGTCCTTCGAGACCGTCCAGCTCTCGGCGAGGCCGGAGCCAGGGAGGATCTTCATCTCAGGGTTCTTCCTCGCGAGACCCTCATAGGTCGCGTTGATGACCCAGAAAGACACCTGGTCGGTGGACGTGGCCGGGTCGAGATCCGGCGGCTCCTCGCCGAAGTTCAGGCGGAGGAACTGGTCCTTGTCGCCGCCCGGGCGCCCTTCTGTGTAGGCCCACTTCCACTCGAAGTCGGAGCCGACGGTCTTGCGGACAACGTTCTTGACATACGGATGCTCGACGAAGTTCCAGGCCGGCCAGTACAGAGGCGCTATGGGCATCTCGCCGATGAGGATCTTCTCCGCCTGGGACATGGCTTTCATGCGAACCGCTTCGTCGGGAGAGGTCTTCGCCACATCGATAAGCTTATCGTAGCTGGGGTTGCTCCACATGACGTCATTGAACGGCCCGTCGGTAACCCACATGTCCAGGAACGTCATGGGATCGTCGTAGTCGGCGCCCCAGCCGGCGAAGACGATCTGGAAGTCCTTGTTCCTCATCTTCTGAAGCCTTGTCTTGAAGTCGACCGCCTCGATCTCGATGGAGAGACCAAGGTTCTTGCGAATCATTTCCTGCACGCCCTGGGCGTAAAGCCTGGCGATCTGGGAGTCACCCGAGAGCAGCACCAGTTTCGGCAGGGGCTTTGCTGCGCTGACAAGCCCGACACTCATGGTTGCAAGAACAAGCGCGGCCATGAGCACAACAAGCACTCTTCTCATTCAATATACCTCCTTGGTTTCTCGTCCGCTTGACTCGAAGGCCTCATTAGCTGCCTCGTGCAATGCGGTCTTGTGGAAGCTGCACGTAGAAGCGCACTGCTATCTCGCAACCAGTAGGCTATCACTCCTTTCCGGCGTCCAGTAACAGTCTAGAGGCCGAGACGCTTGGGGCAACGACCCACAAACAACCGGTTGACCACCCACCAAGCTCCGCGCCCCGCGACTTTTCTCGCAACGCACAATCAACACGCGATGCGGTGCGGCATAGCGTCAGCTGCCTCACCTCCCGACAGTATTCGATGATACATCTCGAATTCCTTCCGGAGAATTCCTGGCAAGCGTGAATGCCCCATATTCGCACTCATATAGCGAATAGACACGATTCAGACGTATTGACCCGAGCTTCTTGCGAGGATGGTTCCTGGAGGGTATAATTGTCCCGCGAGATTGGCCCAGTGGCCGTCGTGTGCGACGAGAGTGCAGCTCGGCTGCTTGGGCAGAGACTGGGGACGTGCGTTCATGTTTCAGGCTTTGTACGTGGACGACCACGGCGTCATGTTTGAGGAGAGAAGTCTGGCGGCTCTTGGTCGCTCCTGGGACGAAATATGGGATATCCGCGAGGGCGACATGATCCCCCTTCCGCGCGGCTCCACCCTTGCCATGCTTCCCGGGCGCCAGGCGGTCGGCATGAGACCGGAAGACGGCGAGACATTCGCCCTATGGCTGCAGACCGATGAGCGGTGCGCAGCGGAGACGCCGGGGTGGGCGGTGGGGGCGCTCCTTCCGGCCGGGTTCACGCGGACTCTCCTTCCGGCGTACGTGGTCGATCGGCGCCGTGAAATCCGTGCCCTGCCTCTGTACGGATACACCGCGGTCGGAATGAAACAAGGAAAGCCCTACGTCGCGGCGCTCAGGACGGACGAGCCTTCGAGGTGGGACCCTGCCAGCTATAACACGCCCGAGCTTCCGTCGCTCATAGAGGCGATGTTGAAGGGGCATCCAGCTAATAGGATCCTCCGTCAGCTCGCGAAATGTTCCACGGAATACCGATGCTTCACAGCGCAAAACGTGTTTTATCGCCGATGGGAGGCGGGCATCCCGGTATCGCCAGCGTGTACGGCGTCGTGCATAGGGTGTATTTCGCTCCAGCCCGCGGAGTGCTGCCCTTCTCCGCAGAGCCGCATCGACTTCGTTCCCACGCTTGATGAGATAGTCGAGATAGGCTTGCCGCACCTTCGTGAGGCTCCCCACGCCATCGTAAGCTTCGGGCAGGGATGTGAAGGCGAGCCCTTGATTCAGGCTGACCTCATCGCTCGGTCCATCACGCGGATGAGGGCGGAGGTGCAGGACAGAGGCCTCATAAACGCGAATACTAACGCGGGCCTTGTGGACGCCGTCGAGAAAGTCTGCGCGGCGGGTCTCGACAGCATGAGGGTGAGCATCATCAGCGCGAGGCACGAGATCTACAACGCGTACCACCGCCCGCGCGGGTACGGGCTGGACGACGTCCGAAGGTCGCTCGCCATCGCGAAGGAGAGAGGGGTTTTTGTGTCTTTGAACCTCCTCGTGTTTCCCGGCCTAACCGACCGCGAGGAGGAGCTGGACGCCTTGTGTGCTCTGGTTGAAAGAGCACACATAGACATGGTACAGCTTCGCAACCTGAACATCGACCCCGATGTGCTGACGGCGGCGCTCCCAGGCCCCAAGGGGCGTGTGCTCGGAATCGACGCCTTCGTCGAAGAACTCCGCACCAGGTGTCCGGGGCTCCGGGTGGGCAGCTTCACGCCATCGCGTGAAGAGATCTCTTGTTCGACTCTACGTGCATGAAGGGCGGAACGACGTGGCTGAGCCGAGAACACCCAGAAGCACGAAAAGCCTCGTCCGCGGGGCGGCTGGCGCGGTCCTTGCCAGCGCGTTCGCCATGTTCATCATCATGCGTCTCACAGGAGGCCGCGAGGGATGGTCGAGCCTCTTCCGCGTGGATCCCGTGTCTCTCGGTGTCGCAGGATCGCTGGTTGCGGTCGGGTGGATCCTCGAGGCCGCGCGCATAGAAATGCTCGTGAGGGCGCTCGGGGGCAGACTCGGGTTCATGAGCGCGCTCCGAATAGCTCTTGCCGGGGCGTTCGTTGCGTGTGTCACGCCGTTTGATACGGGAGGGGAGCCGCTCCAGGTGTACCTGCTCCACCGGCAGGGCATCGGGGCAGGGGAATCCACCGCGGTTGTCGCGGTCAAAACGATAGTGAGCTCCCTCGCGAGGCTTGCCCTGGCGCTTGTGTTTCCGGTGTGGTATATCGTGGGGCGCAGATCCTGGGACCTTCCTGGAGGGCTTGAGGCAGCGCTCTTTGTCGGATTGGTTCTCTATGTCCTGGTCCTGACGCTCATGGGGTTCTTTGCCCTTTATCCGGAATCCGTCGGGACGGTCCTGGGGCGTGTCCTCCGCAACAGACGTGTCAGGCGGATCATCCCAGCCCATGCGGCGGATTCGTTCCTTGAGAAGTTGAAGGCGGAGGTTGCCGGCTTTCGCGCTGCTTTCAGGACGTTCGTCCGCGAGCGTAGGCCCGCGCTCGTGGCCATCTCAGCGCTGAGCCTTCTCAGCTGGGCGATGGCGTTTTTCATCCCGGTGCTCCTGCTTCGTGGCCTCGGCATGGACCCGCCTTTCGCCCAAACCATGGGCATCGCGGGCATATTCTATCTTGCCGCGGCATACGCCCCGACGCCGGGGTCGAGCGGAGCTGCCGAAGCAAGCCTGGCCGTGCTCTTCGGGTCGATAGTGCCGTTCAGGCTCCTCGGCGTGTTCGTGCTTCTTTGGAGAGGCCTTACCTATTACCTGACGCTCCTGGTCGGGGCCGTGGCGGTTGCTGCGAGTTACCTGCACGGCGGGACGCGCCGGAGCGATGGAAGAAGGAAATCTGCTGGTTGAGGGTGTAAGTCGTCATGTCCGTTGATAAAGGCCTCAAGTTCAGCGGGCTTGCCGCGAGACGCGGCCGGCAGGAGGCGGACGGGCGTTTGCGCCCGGTCCGCCTCGGCTTGCGCCGCCGGACGCTCGGCCGTCGAGCGAGGCCGACAAGCACGGTGCGCCACAATTTCATATACACGACCCTTGAGGGAATGGCGACCAACACTGCCTTCGGTCTCGTCAACCCTTTCCTCGGGGTGTACGCGATCGCCCTGAGGGCGTCGAGCCTCCTTGTGGCGCTGCTCACAGCCGCTCCGGCGCTGGCCAACGCGCTGGTCTTCCTTCCTGCCGCGAGCTTGGTTGAAAGACGCAGGGCTCGTCTTCCAGTGGTTCTTCTGTGGGCGGGTCTACACAGGCTACTTTACGTTCCCCTGGCGTTCATCCCGTTTCTGCCCGCGCTCCAGGGGGGCAAGGCCGCGGTGCTCGTGGCCGTGGTCACCCTTATGTCCGTGCCTGGCGCCATCTCGGGTGTGGCCTGGACCGCCATGGTGGGCGACATGTTTCCCGAGAACCGGCGGGGCGAGGTGTTCGGGCTCAGGAACATGTGCATCGGGCTGACGAGCGTCCTGGGGACGCTCGCGGCCGGGTACCTTTTGGATAGTGTGGGCTTCCCGGCCAACTACTTGCTCCTCTTCATCATCGCCGCGTGCTTTGGCGGTCTTGGGATTGCCTTTATGTCGAGGATGCGGGAGGTGGTCCCGCCTCAGAAGGCAGGGCAGGAAGCGAGCCAAGGCCTCATATCCAGGGTGAGGGACCTTCTCACGGACGAGGAATACGGCCACAAGTTCAAATTCTTCTCACTGAGCTGCTTCATGCTTTGGTTCGGGTTCGGGTTCACTGCCGCGATGTGGCCTATCTACCACGTCGAGGTCCTGTCCCTCTCCAACGCCACGATCGGCGCGTTTGCAACGCTCGCTGGGATCGCCACGGTCGTGGGCTCAGTGTACTGGGGAAGAGTGGTGTCGCGCCGAGGCAATAGGATCGTCCTGCTCATCTGCATGGCGGGGATGGCGGTCTTCCCAGCCGCCTATATGCTTTCGCGGTCGGTGTCGTACCTTTACGGGATGCAGCTTATATCGGGGTTCTGCATGGGCGGCATCAACCTTGCCGTGTTCAACCTGGCTCTTGCGTACGCGAAACCCGGCAGGAGCGCAAGCGCGGTCGCGGTGTTCAATATGATGATAAACGTTGCGACCTTCGTTGCCCCCTTCCTCGGCGACGTGTTCTACAGGACGTTCGGGATTCAGCTCACCTTCTACGCGGGCACGTGTGTCCGCCTGGTATCGCTGCTGCTTCTTTCCAGAATCATGGACCGGCCGGTTCGCATGATCTCGCCCGTACAATGGGCCCGCCGCAGGCGCGCGGCCATCTCAAAGGAGGGATGAGGGGGATGAAGCTGGTATTCGCCATCGTGAAGGACAGCGATGCCTCAGCTCTGCTTGACGCCTTTGCGGAAAGGCACATAGGCGCGACTCGGCTGGCGTCGACAGGGGGATTCCTGCGCGAAGGCAACACCACGTTCCTGATAGGAGTGGAAGACCACAGGGTCCAGGAGGTTATCAACGTCATCGCGAAATGCTGCCCGAGGCGAATCGAGGCTGCCCCTCAATTCACGCCTGGGACGGGTCAAATGCCGTTCGGTGGGCTTCCGGTGGAGGTGCAGGCGGGGGGCGCCATAGTGTTTGTCGCCGCCGTGGAAAGCTTCATTCGCGTCTGAGATGGCGGTGGCCGGGCGAAAGAGCTGGCCAGGGAGGAGCACGGCAGAGCGTTGTAGAAGAATAAACCCATGAGACGCACGTTTGCAGCCGGCGAGGCGCGTAGCGAGCCCCGCGACAGGCCTCGCGAGGTCAAAGCGATAGCGGCTGGCATCATCATAGCCGTAGCCGTCATCTGCCTGGATAGCACCGGCGCGGGCGAGCGCGCTGGACTTGCCGCGTATGACCTATGCCACAGGATGGCAGCCGGGCCGCGCCCGACGCCGCGGATCGTCATCGTGGCCATCGACGATGACTCCCTTGCACAGCTCGGGCCATGGCCGTGGCCGAGGTCCTACCACGCTAGGCTCGTCGAGATTCTTACCCGCGAGAAGGCAAAGGCCATAGAGTTCGACGTAATGATGCCTGATGCATCCGCCGATCCCGCGGCCGATGATGCCCTGGCGAGGGCCGCTGCAGCTTCGGGTCTGGTCGTTTTCCCCTTTTACGCGGAGAACAAGGTGCTTCCGCGCGGATCCCACGTCTTCTATGTGGCCGGTGCCCGGAAACCGCCGTATCCAGCGCTCGAGCGCGCGGCTGTCACCGGGAGCGTGATCGCGGTGCCAGACGTGGACGGGGTCCTGCGCCGCCACGTTCCCGTCGTGATCGACGGGGGAACGCCGCGCTACTCGCTGGACGTTGAGGTTGCCAGGATCGCCCTGGGGCTTCCACCCACAGGTGTTTCGCTGGACGAGGGCGGGCTCCGGCTGGGCGCGTTGAGGGTGCCGATGGATGCAACGGGCCGCGTCCTCATCCGGTACTCGTCCGGCTCCCCCGGGGGCCCGAAGTTCGAGACGCTCTCTTATTGTAAGGTGCTTCGTGGCGAGTTCGCCCCTGGCGAGTTCGAGGGAAAGATCGTTCTTGTCGGCGTAACCGCGCAAGGCCTCCACGACTTCTACTTCACGCCCCTTGCGACGGCAGGGAACCCGATTCCGGGCGTGGAAATACACGCTAATACTGTGCAGGCGCTCCTTGACGGCCTCGTTGTGCGCGAGCCTCTTAAGCCGTTTGCGGGGGTGCCTTTTGTTGCGCTTTCGCTGGTGCTTGTGGTGGCCTTCCAGAGACTCCGGCCGCGAGTCGCAGCCGGGGTGGCGCTCGCCATCGCCATTTGCGTCGCCTGGGTTAGCTTCCTCTTGTTCGCTAGAAAGAACGTCTGGTTCGACCCCATGCCTGTCATGGCGATCCTCGTCCTGGTGCTGGGGCGTCACCTTGTGGTCGCGTACGCACTCGCCGAAGCCGAGAGGACGAGGATCAGGGCGACGCTTGGCCGATACCTGTCGCCCGCAGTGGTGGACGAAATCCTTAGGGACCCCAGCAATGTGGCCCTCGGGGGAAGGCGGCTCGATGTAACCGTCATGTTCGCCGACATCCGTGGCTTTACGTCGTTTGCAGAGAACGAGGCTCCCGAGCGTGTGGTGGACGTTCTCAACACCCATCTTTCCAAGATGGTGGAAGCTATTTTCAGCGAAGGCGGCATGCTCGATAAGTTCACCGGGGACGGAGTCATGGCTGTCTTTGGGGCTCCGATTCCCCAGGAGGACCACGCCCTTCGGGCGGCAAGGGCTGCGATTGCCATCAGCAAAGCATTCTCACGAACGGTCGAGGCGACCGGGCCTGCCGACGCGGCCCCTGGCAGTGATGTCAGGCTCAGCGTGGGCGTGGGGGTAGCCTCGGGCGAAGCTGTGGTGGGCAATATCGGGACGCTTGCCCGGATGGATTACACCGCCGTCGGCGACGCCGCGAACCTCGCTGCGAGGCTCGAAGGCATGGCACAGCCGGGCCAGGTCCTTGTGTGTGGACGAACGTACCAGGCCATATGCGGCGCAGTGGATGCGCGCCGGGTCGGGTCCGTTGAGATAAGAGGCAGATCGGCGCGTGTGGAGGTTTACGAACTCTTGTGATGGCCGCTGGGGGCGATTTGGAGCGGGATCTGTGATAGCGATCACAGAAAGCCTGTGCTGGCCGCATCAATGTAGAAGTGGGGATCCCTTGCCCGTTCGCCATCCGCCATCCGCACCCGATGCTCACACTCCGATGCTCATGCACGGGCCGCGGGTGCCTGATGATGAGGAGCCCGTAGGGGTTCCAGGCTGCCGACCGTCCCAGGGTTGCAGGTGCTTACGCGCGAGCGTAGAAGATCTGGCAAGTCGGCAAGACTTGTTATTTCTCACTTAGAGGTGATGAAAGAGCATGGCGCAACCCGGCAGAGGTTTGCACGCAGGACGACGAACGAGGGCGTTTCTCCTTTTCCTCGTGCTTGCGGCGCTTTGCGTGTGGCCGGGGCGCGGGCTGTGGGGTGGCGCCCGTGCCCAGGCTGTTGACACGGCGGCAGTTGCTACCGTGGTGAAAGCCGAGGGAAGATGCATGCTTCTTCCTGCAAGGTCCGGAGAGTGGATCGAAGTCGGGGTAGGCTCCCTCATATACCGTGGAGACCGCATAAGGTGCGACCCCGATTCCTGGGCAGCCCTCGGTCTTGCCGATGGTGGCTCTATTACGCTCGGACCTGGGTGTGAGGTCTGTTTCGACTCCCTGCTGTACTTACGGCTGTTCATCGGGAGGTTGTGGGCAAAGGTGAAACCTGCTGCGCCAGGTGCCGCGGGCTTTACCGTCGAGACCCCCAGCGCGGTAGTGGGTGTGCGCGGGACGCACTTCAGCGTGTGGGTGAGCGACGACCTCGCAACCACTGTTTCCGTCGCATCAGGGGTCGTCAAGGTCGTCGGGGCCGGAAAGGCTGTACTCGTGCCTCAAGGGTATGCCACACGTGTGAAACCAGGCCACGCCCCCGCGAAACCAGAGCCCATGGACGACGACGAGAAGCGCGCATGGGCGGAGGAGCAAGGCCGGTTTGCGAACGGCGATAACGATGGCCGGGATGAGAACGACCGTGGCGACGACGATGAGAAAGGCAGTAAACAGGACTCGGGCGCCGGAAACCCTCCCGACCACGACGGCGGCCCTGTCGGAGGGCCGCCCGGCGACGCTAAGCTCGGCTACAACCTCGAAGATGATGGCGCGGACGGTGACAACGACGGTGACGACTGCTGCAGAGGTCCGTGGTCGGCTGTGATCGGCAGGTAACGGAGGTGGCGTAAGTTGTGGCAACGCCTTGAGCCGATTGAGATTCTCGGGACCGTGCCTCTCTTCAGCCGCCTGGACCAGGCCAGCCTTGCAAGGCTTTCGGGGATCGCCCGCAGGCGCTGCTACGAACGCGGCAGCCCAATATTCTTTGAGGGTGATCCTGGCGGGTCTCTCCTTATCATCACCGCAGGTGCGGTGAAGATCCACAAGATCTCCGAGGACGGGCGGGAGAAGACTCTGGCCATCCTGGAGGCCGGGGACTTTTTCGGCGAGATGAGCATCTTCGATGGGGCGCCCAGGTCTGCCGCCGCCCAGGCTCTTTCCGACTGCGAGGTGCTTATCATCGATCGCGATCCATTCCTCGCCCTCATGAAAAGCACCCCTGGGCTTGCAGCCGACATTGCGCTCGCCCTTGCGGAGCGCCTGCGCAGGACCAACGAGGATCTGGAGCGCCTCGCGTTTCGCGACGCGCGCGGCAGGATCATCGAGGCCCTGCTACAGCTTGCGCGCGCGCATGGGGAGAGGGTGGCCCAGGGCGTGCGTCTCAAGCTCAGGCTGACCCACCAGGAGCTTGCAAACTACGCCGGCGTGACCAGAGAGACGGTCACAAGGGTGCTCGCTGAGCTTCACGACAGCCGGCTTGTCGCGGCCGAGGACGACAGGCGCCTCGTCATCCAGAACGAGGATGCCCTGCGCGACCTCGTCACCTGATGTGCCTTCAGCCGCCGTCCGCGTTTTCCGCTCCGTTCTCCGTGCCCCGTGCTCTGTGCGGGTCGTCACTGCTTCTCAGAACGTGATGAAAAACACACTCCCCCTGTGACCGCGGCAACGTGCGCGTGTTCGCCCTGGCCTGATAATGGGAGCAGAAGACGCGCGGAACTCTGTAGGCCAGACTGCGCGACTACAACAGAAGGGGGTACATGCACCATGAAGCGGCAGGTCTGGAAATGGTGGAAGGCTGTGATGGTAGGGATCTTCGTCCTCGTGCTTGCCTTTGCGCTTCCTGCATGGGCGAGCGGCTCTGTGGGGGCTCCGGGCACGGGCAGCCCGGCGCTCAGGGCCGACGGCGGTTCCACGGGCCCGGGCGGGCCTGGCGACGACGATGACGACCAGGGCGGCGGGGACGGCGCGGGCAACGGCGGTCAGGACGGCAATTACGACGGCGGCCATGATGACGATGGTCACGATGATGGCAACGGCGCTGGGAACGGGCATGACGACGGCCAGAACGATTCTGGGGATGGCGCGGGCAGCGGCGCTGGCTACGATGATTCTAACAATGACACTACCGATATCAATAACAATGACAACAACAATGACAATAACAATAATAACGATCATGAGGATTCTTCTGACGGGCCGGATATGGCTGGGTACGCGCGGTCGCTCGGACTGAGTGAGGGATTCGCTGCTCGCGTGGCGTACCAGGCGACGAGAGCAGGGGTCGATAAGGAGAAGCTGGCGGCCACGCTCCGCGTCATGGCCGAGCTTGTGCAGCAGGGTTACTTTCCCGACCTCGCTCAGGCAGCGGACGGACCGGTCGACCACGATGCGAGCAGCGCACCGGTTTTCGACGAGCTCGACGAAAGCACTCAGGCTCGTCTGGGCGAGACCCTTGCGGAGGTCGTGCGCACGCGCGACCGCGAGTGGATTCGCGAGAAACTCATGGCCTGTGCTATGGCGGGCATGACCGCGATCGAGGCTATAGAAGCCCTTGCAAGCGAGTGAGGCTTCCGGACGCGAGCCGAACGACGCCTCCCACTTCGTCAGGAGCGCGAGGGACGTTCAGCGCTCCAGCGGAGGCGAGATCACGCATTGCTACAGCTACGTCTCCGGGTCCCGCTGCAGGTCACGGCGGGCCCGGGCGTTGCTGTTGCAGGGATGATACTGCAGTAAGGCAGCGATCCTGTTGCTCCCACGCAAGCCCGCAGGCGGTAGAAGGGAGAAAAGCCCTCGAGTCGAATAATAGATGAGCGAGAACGCACGAACGAGAGTCGAAGCATGGGCGCGCGGCTGAGCAGTCGCACGCTCAGGGCTTTGGTGGAGGTTCTAACTGTGGCTATCGCATCGCAGGGCTGTGGGCGGGTCGACCGGGTTTTCCATTCCACGCTGGACTCACCTGTAGGGAGGCTGTGGCTTGCCTCGACAGCCGAGGGCCTTGTGAAGGTGGTCCTCCCCGGCGAGAGCGAGGACAGAATCCTGGCTTGGCTGACGGTGAAGTTCCCGCGAGCTGTGCTGGTCCGTGCTTCAGGTGAGAACGCGGAGTTCCACGCGCAGCTCGATGAATACTTCAGGGGCACTCGAAGCGCCTTCGATTGCCGGATTCACCTTACTGTCAGTGCATTCGTCCGACGGGTCTTGGAAGAGACCCGCCGGATTCCCTATGGTGCGACAGCATCTTATGGTGAGGTTGCCGCCGCCATAGGTAAGCCCTTTGCGGCGAGAGCGGTGGGGAGAGCTCTCGCCGCAAACCCACTTCCTATAGTCATCCCATGCCACCGGGTGGTCGGGAAAGGCGGGTCGCTCGTGGGGTTCGGCGGCGGCCTTGCCCTGAAGGAGTGGCTCCTTGCTCACGAGCGGCGGGTGCTCCATGGGCGGCCTACATAGTATGTCTTGGCGGGAGAACGTTTCGTGATCCCTTGCCGTCCGAACGGAGTCGAGCAAGGCGCGGGTTGCCTCGCGGCGACCCGCGCCTCCATATTGCTTGCGCGCACGCTGACGCGCGCGAGCGAACGCTGGCGCGATATATAGTGAAAGAGCAACCTCTTCCCGCCAGTCCGGCGATCGCAGCCGCATGTGGCCCGTGGCGACGGTTATTCCAGGGTGCATCTTCAGGGAGGCTTGGTGCTATAATATGGTCGAAAGGTCAGGAAAGGTCAAAGTGGTTCCTGGCAATACCAAATCGTAGATCCGGCGACATCGCGGGACATCGGGAAGGGAAATCCGTGGGCAACCTCGCAGATTACATCGAGAGTTACCTGAAGCGGCTTCTCGAAAACGCCGAGCAGGGCATGATAGAGTTGCAAAGGCGCGAGCTTGCCGAGATGTTCAGGTGCGTGCCTTCACAGATCAATTACGTGCTGACTACGAGGTTTACCCCCGACAGGGGCTATGTCGTGGAGACCCGCAGAGGGGGTGGCGGCTACATCCGCATAGTCCGGCTGTCGTTTCGGCCGAGCCAGGACCTGGCGTCGCTCATCGAAGCAGAGATCGGGGACGAGATCACTGAAAGGCGGGCCGACGCGCTGCTGCTGCGGCTTGAGGACGAGGGGCTGCTCGATGAGGGCGACCGCGCGTTTGTGAAGGCCGTCCTCGAGCGTGAGACGGAGAGGCTCCACCCGAGCTACCGCGGAATGGTGCGGGCGAGCCTTCTGAGGGCCATGGTGATGTCGTTGCTGCGCGAGTAACAAAACCAGTCCACTTGCCCGACGGGCCGGATTTTGGCGAAGCGCGCCCCGCTTGGGGCGCCGTCCCCGAATGCAACACCGGCAACCCGGCACCTACTGGAAATGGGGTAGGGACTAACGTACCCTCACTTAGGGCCGCGGGCGTCCTATCGGAACGGCGCGAGGGACGGGGAGGGGCGCGCGAGGCGGTCTCGTAGCGCGGCTTGTCCCGGTCCAGGCATCATATGGAATGTGGGGGTGTGAGCGATGGTATGCGACGAGTGTGGAAAGAGACCTGCGAACGTTCATCTGACCAAGATAATCAACGGTGTGAAGACGGAGTCGCACCTTTGTGAGCAGTGCGCGCGTGAGAAGGGCGAGCTCGACTTCTTCTCGGAGCCCAAGTTCTCGTTTCCGAGCCTTCTCGCGGGGCTGCTCCAATATGACCCCGGCTTCACGGGGCCGGTCACCATACCAGGCGGCGTCACAAGCCGCTGCCGAAGCTGCGGCCTGGACTTCTCCGAGTTCCGGAACACCGGGTTCCTGGGATGCCCCGATTGCTACGACGAATTCCGCGGGAGGCTAGAGCCGCTTCTCAGGCGCGTCCACGGCAGCGTGCGCCATACAGGGAAGGTTCCGGGAAGGACGGGCGCGACGGCGGGCAAGAGGCGGGAGATCGAAGAGCTACGCGCGGAGCTCGCCAGATTGGTTGCGAAGGAGCAATACGAGGAAGCCGCGAAAGTCCGGGACAGGATCCGCGCTCTTGAGAAGGATCTCGCGGGCGAGTCGTGAGAGGAGGGTGCCGACGTGTCTCTTGGGGACATAATAGACAAGACGACCAGCGCTTGGATGCAGGCCGACGCGCCGTCCGCCGACGTGGTCTTGAGCTCCCGAGTGAGGCTCGCCCGGAACCTCGCCGGCATTCCCTTTCCACACCGGGCGTCCGAAGCGGACCTCGCGAAGGTCGCGGACCAGGTTCAGCGGGCGATTAGGACCACGAAGGAGCTCTCAGACCTCGTTGTGATCCGCCTGGCGGAGACGCCCGCGCTTGACCGACAGATCCTCGTCGAGAAGCATCTCATCAGCCCGCAGCATGCGCAGGGCGCGAGACACCGGCTCGTGGCGATTCGTCCCGACGAGACCGTGAGCGTGATGGTGAACGAGGAAGACCACCTTCGCATCCAGGCCCTTCTGCCGGGGTTGCAGCTCGAGGAGGCTCTTAAGCTTGCAAGCCGGGTGGACGACTTGTTCGAGATCAAGGTGGACTACGCGTTCGACGAGAAGCTGGGTTACATCACGGCGTGCCCCACCAATGTGGGCACGGGGCTGCGCGCATCGGTCATGGTGCACCTGCCTGCACTTGCCGCCACAGGCCAAGTCGGTCGTGTGTTGGCCGCCGTTTCCAACGTGGGCATCGCGGTCAGGGGGCTGTACGGGGAGGGGTCCGAAGCCACGGGTAATGTGTTCCAGCTTTCGAACCAGGTGACCCTTGGCCGGTCCGAGGACGAGCTCGTGGACAACCTCGTGGGCATAACCAAACAGATCATCGGCCAGGAGCGGAGCGTCCGAGAGAAACTGGTGCGTGAGAGGAGAGACCAGCTTGAGGACAAGGTGAACCGGGCTTACGGACTCCTGTCCCACGCGCGGCTCATAACGTCCCAGGAGGCGCTGGGGCTTTTGTCGGACGTGAGGCTCGGCGTCGAGGCCGGGCTGCTTCCCGGCGTCGACGCGAAGACCTTGAACGAGCTCATGGTCATCACGCAGCCTGCATACCTCCAGAGGATAATGGGGAAGGAGCTCGGGCCCCACGAGAGAGACGTGCGGCGGGCCGCGCTGATAAGAGAGAAGATCAAGGCGAGGAAGGAAGGTAGATAAACATGATGATGTTTGGAGGACTTACCGAGAGGGCGCAGCGAGTCCTTCAGCTCTCGCAGGAAGAGGCGAGAAGGCTCGGCCACGACGTCGTCGGAACCGAACATCTCCTGCTTGGCCTCGTCGGTGAGGGACAGGGCATCGCCGCCCGCGCGCTGCAGAACCTCGGCATAAACCTGGACAACGTGCGCCAGGCGGTCGAGAGCATGGTCGGCCGCGGTGACCCGGACCGGGTGCGCATGTTGACGCTCACGCCTCGCGCGAAGAAGGTGCTGGAGCTTGCCATGGCCGAGGCGAGGCAGCTCGGCCAGGGCTACATCGGCACGGAGCACATCCTTCTCGGGCTCATCCGGGAGGGCGAGGGCGTGGCCGCGCAGGTGCTCACGAGCCTCGGGGCGGACCTTGAGAAGGTGCGGAAAGAAGTCGTGGGTCTGCTCGGCGAAGCTCCGGGCGCAGCGACGAAGGGCAAGAAGGCGCACAAGACGCCCACCTTGGACCAGTTCGGCCGCGACCTCACCGCCATGGCCGAGGAGGGCAAGCTTGATCCGGTCATAGGACGAGCCAAGGAGATCGAGCGGGTGATCCAGGTCCTGAGCCGGAGGACCAAGAACAACCCCGTGCTCATAGGCGATCCGGGAGTGGGCAAGACCGCCATCGTTGAGGGGCTCGCCCAAAACGTAGCCCGGGGCGACGTACCGGAAGTGCTCCGCGGGAAGCGCGTCATCGCCCTTGACATGGGCTCGATAGTGGCGGGCACCAAGTTCAGAGGGGAGTTTGAGGAACGCCTCAAGCGCATAGTGGACGAGATCAGAGCTTCTGGGGACGTGGTGCTCTTCATAGATGAGATGCACACGATAGTGGGCGCAGGCGCGGCCGAGGGAGCGATCGACGCCGCGAACATCCTCAAGCCCGCGCTCGCCAGGGGTGAGCTCCAGTGCATCGGCGCGACGACCATCGACGAATACCGCAAGTACGTTGAGAAAGACGCCGCCCTCGAGCGGCGGTTCCAACCGATCATGGTCGGCGAGCCGACTGTGGACGAGACCATCGCCATCTTGGAGGGACTACGAGACAGGTATGAGGCCCACCACCGGGTGAAGATCACCGATGAGGCACTCCGCGCCGCGGCGCGTCTCGCGGACCGGTACATCACCGACAGGTTCCTGCCGGACAAGGCCATCGATCTTGTGGACGAAGCCTCGTCGAAGGTCCGGCTCGCGACGACCATCGAACCGCCCGACATCAAAAAGCTCGAGGACGAGTTCAACAGGATAAGGACGGAGAAGGAGGCCGCCATCAAGAACGAGGAGTTCGAGAAGGCGGCGGCCCTCAGGGACAAGGAGCAAAAGATCAAAGAAGAGATCGACGCGAAGAAGAACGAGTGGCAGAGCAAGCGCGGTATGGCCGAGGCCACCGTCACGGCGGAACATATCGCTCAGGTCGTGTCCTCGTGGACGGGTATCCCCGTCGCGCAGCTTGCCGAGGAGGAGACCCAGCGGCTACTCAAACTGGAGGAGACCCTCCACAAGCGAGTCATAGGCCAGGACGAGCCGGTCGAGGCCCTTGCGAGGGCCATTCGGAGGGCGCGCGCAGGGCTCAAAGACCCGAGGCGCCCGATCGGGTCGTTCATCTTCCTCGGTCCGACGGGCGTCGGCAAGACCGAGCTTGCGAGGGCGCTCGCGGAGGCATTGTTCGGCGACGAGGACGCGATGATAGCCTTCGACATGTCCGAGTACATGGAGAGGCACACGGTGTCGAGGCTCATAGGCGCGCCTCCCGGCTACGTCGGCTACGAGGAGGCCGGTCAGCTGACAGAAAGAGTGCGGAGGCGGCCGTACTCGGTGGTCTTGTTCGACGAGATCGAGAAGGCCCACCCGGACGTCTTCAACGTCCTGCTGCAGGTGCTTGAGGAAGGGAGGCTCACCGACGGCAAGGGGCGGACTGTGGACTTCCGAAACACGGTCATCATAATGACCTCAAACGTCGGCGCGAACCTCATCGACCGGGAGTCCCGGCTGGGGTTCACCGCCCGTGAGGATGAGGAATACAGTTACGAGCAGATGAAGGAGAAGATCACGTCGGAGCTGCGGCGGACCTTCAGGCCGGAGTTCCTCAATAGGGTGGACGAGATCATCGTGTTCCGTGCGCTTACCCCGGAGCAGATCAGGCGGATCGTCGATCTCCAACTGAAGGACGTGGAGGCGAGGCTCAAGGATCACGACATCCACTTGGAAGTGACGGAGGAAGCCAAGGACCTCCTCGCGAAAGAGGGGTTCAGCAAGGAGTTCGGAGCGCGTCCGCTCAGGAGGACCATCGAGCGTATGATCGAGAACAGGCTCTCCGAGGAGCTCCTCCAAGGCCGCATCAAGGACGGCGACACGGTGCAAGTCTCGGTCAAGGACGGGACCATCGCTGTGCAGCGCAAAGAGAGGGAGGCCGTGCGTCAGGCATAGCGCAGGGGCGACGTCGCGGCACAGGCGCGACCTGCGCCGCTCACCGACTTGCGCCGATCGAATGTCGTTCCTCAGCGAAAGGCGAAAAGCCCCAGCGCGCGGGCGCTCCGGCACCCGGAGACGTTCCGCGGGCAGCGGGCGATCCACGGCAACGAGAACGGCCGGGCAGGGACCTCGCCTGAAAAGGCGACCCCTTGCTCGGCCGATTCATGCTTTCGGGTGAAAGGGATCCGTCGCGGCGCGGCGAACCTTGCGACAAGCATGTTCCATTGAAGAATCTCCGCGTCGCAACGTCTGATTGTACGGGACTCTAGGTGTGCGGGTGCGGTGCGGGGCAGAGACGAGGAGGGTCGCGGGGGTGGCGACGCCCGACGATGCCCTCATAGAGCGGTGTCGCGCCGGGGAGCAAGCGGCGTTCGAGGAAATGGTTGCGACTTACCACCGGCGGGTGTGGAGCATCGCGTATCAGATGAGCGGTGACCCTGACGACGCGGATGATATCACGCAGGAGACGTTCGTTAGGGTTTACCGATCCATCGGCAAGTTTCGAGAGAGGTCGTCGTTCACCACGTGGCTCCATCGGATCACGTTGAACCTATGCACCGACCTCCTGAGGCGGCGCCGGCGGCATTACGACACCATCTCGCTTGACCTCGTCGACGCGGAAGGGTGCGGGGAGGCAAAGCAAACGCCGGTTGCCGCGGGCAGCCCGGCCGGAACGCACAATCCCTCGGGGAGTCCGCTCCGGGAGGCAGAGACCGCGGAACTCCGGGCGAAGTTGAGAGAGGCCATACTCTCCTTGCCGGAACACTATCGCGCGGTGATAGTGCTGCGAGACATCGAAGGCATGTCGTACCGCGAGATCGCGTCCGTGCTCGCCTGTCCGGAGGGCACTGTCATGTCGAGGCTCTTTTACGCGAAGAGGGCGTTGCGGGAGAAGCTGCGCGGCTATATCGAGGAATGATACTACGTGGAACAAGTTCGCCGACAAAGGAATCGGTCGCTGAGCTGCCGCGATCTTCGCTGGAAGGTCCTCATGTATGCGGAGGGGACGCTGCAGGGGGCGGAGCGCGGGGCGGTGGAGGCTCACCTCGAGGCGTGCGAAAGCTGCGGAATCGTGGCGCGGCAGATTCGCGACGTCACCTTTGCGTTGACCGCGCTGCGTGACGAACCTGCGGTCCGGCTCGATCCCGCGTGGCTCGCGATGGTTGCGCGGCGGCAGGCTGCTCAAAGACGCGGCGTCCGGGGCTTGGCCGTTCAGGTGAGCTCAAGGGTGGATGACATGGTTGGCCCGCTGCTGGAGCATCCCGCCGAAACCCTCCTGACCTCAGGGGCGGTGGTGTGGCTCGCGGCCTTGAACGTGGCCGCCGTCTTCGGTCTTGAGAAGCTGGTGGTGAAGGCCGCGGCGTTCGTGCTCGCTTGCTTGAGCCTGCCGGGCGGGGCGCCGTGAACCCGCGCGCATCGGGCGTTCCGTGCGGCGCTTGCGAGCGCGAACCCCGCAAGCCTGATGCGGGTCATTCGAACGCCCGGGTTGGAGGAGGAGGCGTTGGGAGGATGAGGGGTGCCTGGGTTTGGCTGACCGGGTTCGTGGCGCGCCCCGGGGTGTTTTTCCACGACCTCAGAGCGAGCGCGCCAGTCTGGCCATCCCTCGCTATCACGACGTTCATGTGTTGGGGCACGGGCATCTACCTCTCGGAGTCTGTGTTGTCCAGCGTGTCGTGGCTGCCTGCGCATGTCCTCGTAGGCGCGATCCTGGGTTTTCTCGTCGCGGTGGCGTTCCTTGCTGTGATTCACATCGTCGCCCGCGCGCTGGGAGGACGCGGTGACATGCGCGGCCTTGCCGGACTATGGGGATATACCTACTTGCCTGAGATCGTTACCGGCCTCCTCTTGGCGCTCGTTCTGAGGTTCACTGCGTTCAGAGGGCGGGTCGACAGCAGTGTGGGTGGCTTGGGTCCCCAATGGCTTGTCGGTATCGCGATTGTGGCCCTCGTCGTCGCCATATGGTCGCTCGTGCTGCGTCTGCAGGTGCTCAGGGTGGCATACGCACGCGGCGTGCTCGTGTGTTTACTAGTGCTGGTCCTGTCGGACGCGGCGATGGACGTCGTGAGCTGGATCCCGCAGCTTGCCGTGAAAACCATACTTGTCCCGGTGGAGCTGACATCGGTCGGAGTGATGGACCCCATGGATCCGCGGGTCGCCCGCGACATTCGGGTGATCCTTGAAAAGGAAATGTCGCTCGTCCCGGCGTCGGGAGCGGAGACGGAGACCGGGACGCGCATGTATGTGCCGGTGAACACCATTGCATATCCTCTCAAGAAAGGCGACGCCGTCGTGTTTTGCCGCGACGAGCACACCCGTCGCGACCTCAGGCGACACGTGGACATCGGGATACCGGCGAATTGCGGCGTTGGCGGGAACACGTCTCAACTCGTCGCAAACGTCGCGGTAGCCCGGGTGGTCGGTCTCGGAGGCGAGGTGGTTGAGGTGAAGGCAGGTCGCGTGCTCGTGAACGGCCAGGCGCTGGGCGAGCCTTACGTAAAAGTCCCCGGCGACTTCGCTGTCCCGCCCACACGGGTGCCTGAAGGGTCGTTCTTCCTGCTGGGGGACAACAGATCGCTTGATCCGGGAACGTACGGCGGCGGCATCGTTGAAGGAGAGAAGATCCTCGGGAGAATGCTCCGCACCTGGGCCGACGTTATGATCCCGCTTTCGCGGGTTTTCGTGTTTGGCTGAGGAACCATCTGCGCGGATATGCTCAGAGACACCCGATGTATGGTAGAATTGGTTCGTGAGGAGGGGGGAAGCTAAGGGCCACCTTTCTCGCGGACCTTCTTTTTTGGCAGGGGTGCTGACGCAGTGAATCAAGCGTGTTGTCGTTCGGGGATTGAGTCGGACATCGAAATGGCACGGGAAATGGTTGTTAAGAGAGGTCTCGGTCTCGTCGCGGTGAAGGATGGCGAAGTTGTCATAGGCTCGCGGGAACGTGGCGTCCGCCCCTTGGTCGAAGCCGTGCTCGGCGCGGGCGAGAGGTTGCGGGGGGCAGTTGTAGGGGATCGGGTGGTTGGGCGAGCTTCGGCGATGTTGTGCGTCTATACCGGTGTTGGCGCGGTATACACGCCGCTTGCGTCCGAGGGCGCGCTCCGGGAGCTCGCGGCGGCCGGCATCCCCGCGATCGCGGACAAAACCGTCCCGGCGATCCTGAATAGGGACGGTACTGACAGGTGTCCGTTCGAGAAGATAACAGACGAGCTTCGCACGCCCGCCGAGGTCGTGGAGGCGCTGAGGACGTTTTTCCAGACGCGAACGTGAGCTTGAGGAGGCGCTGGGGAGATGCGCTTGTACCGACTGGGGAAGCTTGGGGGACAGCAGTCGATGCTCGTCTTCCACGCTCTTGCGAGAACGGGCCGGGAAGGGCTCATACTCGTGTCGCCGGCCGAGCCCATCGTGAGCATCGGTTATTTCCAGGACGCCCGGAGGGTAGCCGACCTTGACTACTGCAAAGCCCGCGGTATCTCGGTGATGCGGCGTGAGATCGGCGGCGGCACGACGTACCTGGATGAGAATCAGATCTTTTTTCAGCTGGTCTTAAGGCGGGACAACGCGGCTTTCCCGAGGCAAATCGCGGCCCTGTACCAGCTTGTGGCCGGCCCTTGCGTGGATACCTATCGGGATCTCGGTGTGGACGCGACCTTTCGTCCGGTGAACGACGTGGTCACGAGGGATGGTCGCAAGCTGTCCGGCTTGGGTGGGGCAGACATCGGAGAATGCATGGTATTTGTGGGAAACATAATCCTGGACTTCGATTACGCCGCCATGGCGAGGATTCTGAAAGTGCCCAGCGAGAAGTTCCGCGACAAAGTTCACAAATCCCTCGAGGAGAACCTTACCACTCTGCTCCGGGAGACCGGAAAGAGGCCGCCGCGCAGGGAGGTTGAGGACCTCCTGGCGAGGCACTTCTCCGAGCGCGTCGGGCAGCTGGAGGAGGCCTCGCTTGAAACTGAGGTTATCGAGGCCGCGCGAGCTCTGGAGACGGAGTTCATGTCCGATGAGTTTCTCTTCAAGAAGGGCCAGGCTCGCGAAGGCCACGTGAAGATCGCTGAAGGAGCCTCCGTTCTGGAACGAAACCACAAGGCTCCCGGGGGGCTCCTCACGGTGACGTGCGCGACCTCGAACTGCACGATACGAGACATCTCCATTTCCGGTGATTTCACCTTTTACCCCAGAGAACGACTCAGCGACCTCGAGGAAGCGCTCGTCGGGGTGAGACACGAAGCCGCGGAGGTCGAGCGGGCCGTGTGCCGGTTCTACGAGGAATTCGACATCGACTCGCCGGGCGTTGTCCCTGCTGATTTCGCCAAAGCGGTCTGCGGCGGATGAGAGGCGGCAACCGAGCGTAGGTGCGTCAGGGTGGGCTGCAGCTGTCACGAGTCGGGCGCGCAGCGCGCGGCGGCGCAGACCGCGGCGGTACTTAGGACCAAACGGGTCTGCCGACCCAAGGGGGGCTCGGGAGCGATCACGCGTTCATCACGCGTTCATCAGGAGGAGGCGCGACGTGGCGAAACCGAGAACCAAGTACGTTTGCCAGGAGTGCGGGTACGAGGCCCCGAGATGGCTGGGGAGGTGCCCGGGATGCGGGGCGTGGGGATCCCTTGTTGAAGAGGTCGCAGCGAAGCCTGTCGCCGTTCCAACGGGTGCCGGGGTCGCCTGGAGCTCGCCTATGCCAATCACGGAGATCGAGTCCACATCAGAGTACCGGTTTTCCAGCGGCTCCCCCGAACTCGACAGGGTGCTCGGCGGGGGGATCGTCCCTGGTTCCGTGGTGCTATTGGGCGGGGATCCGGGCATAGGCAAATCTACGCTGCTCCTTCAGGTCTCAAACTCCGTGAGCGCCACTCTTCCCGTGCTGTACGTGTCGGGGGAGGAGTCAGCGAGGCAGATAAAGCTCCGTGCGGAAAGGCTGCAAGTGCGCTCGCCAGGTCTCCTCGTCGTGGCTGAGGTCGAGCTAGAGAGGATCGAGCAGCACATCGATGAGGTGCGGCCCGGCCTCGTGGTGGTGGATTCGATTCAAACCGTGTACACCCGGGAACTCGGGTCGGCGCCTGGGAGCGTGTCCCAGGTGAGGGAGTGCGCCGGGCGCCTCCTCAGGAAGGCCAAGGAGGCGCAGGTGCCGGTCTTCCTAGTGGGGCATGTTACCAAGTCGGGGGTGCTTGCTGGCCCCCGCGTGCTGGAGCACGTGGTTGACACAGTCCTGTACTTCGAAGGCGAGCGCAACCACAGCTTCAGGGTCTTGAGGGCGGTCAAGAACAGGTTCGGCTCCACGAACGAGATCGGCGTGTTCGAGATGAGTGACTCCGGGCTGGTGGAGGTGAAGAACCCGTCGGAGCTGTTTCTCTCGGGGCGCGTGCGCGAGGTGAGCGGCCTTTGCGTCACCGCGAGCATGGAAGGGTCCAGGCCCATCCTTGCGGAGATCGAGGCCTTGGTCTGCTCAGCGCCTTTTGGAACACCGAGGCGCACCACCACGGGGGTGGACGCGAGCCGGGTCGCCATCATCCTCGCTGTGCTCGAAAAGCGTGCCGGCCTCCTGCTTTCGTCGCACGACGTCTACGTGAGCGTGGCGGGCGGCGCGCGGCTCGACGAGCGTGCCAGCGACCTCGCCATCGCGTGCGCGATCGCGTCGAGCTTCAGGAACGCCATTTGCGATCCGAAGACCGTGATAATCGGGGAAGTTGGGCTATCAGGAGAGGTTCGAGCGGCGAGCCGAGTGGACGCACGCATAGCTGAGGCAGCTAAGCTCGGCTTCGAGCGGTGCGTGGTGCCGCTTGCCAACGCGAAGGCCGTGAAAGGCGACCGCGGCCTGCGAGTCGAGGGAGTAGCAACGGTCGGCGAGGCTTTGGAGATCGTGCTGGGGGGATAACTTGGTGCCAGTGACGGATGCAAGGCCTTCGGAAGAG
Organism: Betaproteobacteria bacterium; assembly: GCA_050260395.1. Lineage (GTDB taxonomy): Bacteria > Bacillota > SHA-98 > UBA4971 > UBA4971 > UBA6256. The sequence goes on along the minus strand of JBLNCC010000083.1, from coordinate 35,707 downwards.
GTGCTCCTCAAGATGCTGAGGACGGTCGCGCCCGGCACTGTCCTGCGCGAGGGGCTGGACAGCATAATCAGCGCGAGGACTGGCGCTCTCATAGTGGTGGGCGACTCCCCCGAGGTCATGTCCCTTGTCGACGGGGGATTTCGCCTCGACTGCGACCTCACGTCCGCTCGTCTGTACGAGCTATCGAAGATGGACGGCGCGATCCTGCTGAGCGCGGACGCCCGGAGGATTCTTGTGGCCAACGCGCTCCTCGTGCCGGACCCCTCCATCCCGTCCGGCGAGACCGGCACGCGGCACAAAACCGCCGACAGGGTCGCGAAACAGACAGGTGAGCTTGTCATCGCCATTTCGCAAAAGAGGAACGTCATCACGCTTTACAAGGGCGGAATCAGGTACGTGATTCCGGAGACCGGTGTGACCCTGGCGAGGGCCAACCAGGCCCTTCAGACGCTTGAGAAGTATCGCAGCGTCAGGGATCAAGCCATGACGGGGCTGAACGTCCTGGAGTTCGAAAACGCAGTGACCGTTGGGGACGTTGCGGTGGCTGTGCTCCGCACGGTGATGGTGCGGCGCGTCGCGAAGGAGATAGAAAAGTACATCTGCGAGCTGGGAAGCGAAGGCCGTCTCGTCCGGATGCAGCTCGCGGAGCTCGTGGCGAACATCGACGACGAAGGCGATTTGCTCATAGAGGACTACATCGCGAAACCCGACGCCCGCTCGATTGACGCGGCAAGGCGCGAACTCGATGCTGCCCCCCAGGAGGAGATCCTGGATCCCGCAGCCATAGCGAAGGTGCTGGGATACTCGGCCGGCGCGGCCGGCCTAGACACCCCGGTCTCGCCTCGGGGATATAGGACTCTTGCTAGGATTGGGAGGCTCCCGAAGTCGGTGGCGGACAACCTCGTCGCGAAGTTCAAGAGCCTGCAGGGAATACTCGAGGCGTCGACCGACGATCTCGACCAGGTTGATGGGATCGGTGCCGCCCGTGCCCACGCGATAAAGCACGGCCTTCAACGGCTGCGCGATCAGGCGCTTCTAGAGGGCCTGCGACGAGGATCGTGAAGACCCCCGAAACGGAAGGGGAGGCCTCAAGTCATCAGGTCAGGCCGAAAACACCCAGGGTCGATAGCCTGCTGCGCTCTATCTCCATGATGTGTTCCAGGTCAAGATCCAAGAGATCGCACAGCGCTGCCATATAGAACAGCGCTCTGCCGAGCTCGCTTTCGACGACTTCGCGGCATTCGGGGCATAGCTTGCCATCGAGATGCGAAGCGGTGTACTTCCTCAGGTCAGCCAGGGAAGCGTCTGGCGGGAACGTCTGGCGGGAAGCGGATATCTTCACGCACCCGCAATTCGTGACCGCCTTGATTATCGCGCGATTGACCCGCGCGGATGCCTCGTCAAACTTGGAGATGCAGTCGAGAATGCTCCTGTGCCTTATCAGATACTCTGAGACCGCCTCTTGAAAGGACGGGACATCAACGTGTTCCACCCGTGTCACCTCGCTTCGCAGAGTGTGCGAGAGGGTGCGTTGGCTCTTCTCCCATTGACTGCCAGCGGTTGCCAGGTTGCCGGCGTCGCCTCCGAGGACGGCGCCTCAAGCGGAACATGCTTTGTCAAGACCAGGTCTCGTCAAGGCCCGATCGATGAGGCGTCGCCACTTGACAGCTCCGAGCCCAGCGGTCACGACTCAATTATACTGACGCGTTTCTCGGGTTGTCAATGTTAGAGGGCCATTGGAAATACGGGCGGTCTAACAGGCGATACCAGCGCTGTAAGCAGATGGTATTCAATTGACACCCTGAAGGCGTCCGTGTTAGAATCAAAAAGCAGGAAGTGCTCACGATTCCGTTGTTGTCCTCCTATTTGAGTCTCGCGCGGGCTTGCGGTGAGCGGCACGCGGCGGGCAACGGGCATCGTCCGCGTGGCGGCGGCCCTCTTCCGGCGGGGGTGTCTTGGTTCTGACGAGCCCGCCGGGGCAGGTGTCCGGGTCGGGACTCGGTCCGGGCTGGGGCGGCGACGTGTGATTGGGGGGAACATGGCCGTGTTCAACGTCGGCGACAAAGTGGTCTACCCAATGCACGGGGCTGGCGTCATCGAGGCTGTCGAAGAAAGGGAGGTCCTCGGCGAAAGGCAGAAATACTACATTCTTCGCATCCCGCTTGGTGACATGAGGGTCATGGTTCCGCTCAACAACGCCCGCGAAGTCGGCCTCCGGAGCGTGATAAGCGAGGAAGACGTCAAGAAGGTGTACGAGATACTGGGTGGGGCCAAGACGAAAATGTCCTCAAACTGGAACCGCAGGTACCGCGCCAACCTCGAAAAGATGAAGAGCGGCGACGTGTTCGCGGTGGCCGAGGTTGTAAGGAACCTCGCCTACCGCGACCGAGAGAAGGGCCTGTCCACGGGCGAGCGACGGATGCTCGACAACGCGAAGCAGATTCTCGTGAGCGAGCTGGTCGTGGCCCAAGAAGCCGAAGAGGCCGAAGTGCTCAAGGCTATCGAGGAGGTCCTGCAATAGCCTGGGGACGCGCGGGGGAACCTACCCACCCTCAGGCGCGTTTACAAAGTTTAGAGAGGTCGATCCCGGCGCTCTGGCTCCGCGACCACCGAGCCGAGCCGAGCCGATATGAAGCCTGGGGAGCCCCATCACGCGAGGGCCGCGACGCGGGACGACTTGCGAGCGAGGCACGGATATCAGTGGCGCGCAATTCCCATAATAACCCCGACAACCAGCGTGAGATATCGCAGAACCTCATGCGCCCCCGGAGCCCCAGGGGGCGATCAACTGTCTTGGGCGGAATGGAGGTGAGAAATCGCGTGCTTGACAGGCTAATCCGCCTGATCTTCCTAGTAGGCGGGTCGTTTCTGGGCATTCTCGTGTACCGGATAATGGGGGGAGTCGCGCCAGCGGCCCTCGGAACAGGCAATGATGCGGCGGTTTTCGTTCTCGTGGCGTCCGGCGGCGGGCTGCTTGGTCTCCTAGTCGCGCCCTTAGCCACTCAGGGTCTCCGCAGAATTACGTCGAGGATGGAATCCAACCTTCACAGGACGCCCACTCAAGACCTTGTGGTGGGCGCGTTCGGTGCCATAGTCGGCCTTCTCATCGCCGTCCTGGTAACGTTGCCTTTCTCTCAGCTGCCTTACATAGGGGTATACCTTCCGATAGGTTTCACGCTCTTCATGGGCTACCTCGGGATGCACGTCGCCGTGAAGAAGCGGGAAGACTTGCTCAACCTCTTCATGGCGGTCCCGCGCTCTGTGGAGCGAGCGGTGACGACCTCGAGAGAGAGGAGCGGGAGACACCAAAGCCCGTCTAGTTGTAAAGTGCTTGACACGAGCGTCATCATCGATGGCCGGATCCTGGACATCTGCAAGAGCGGCTTTATTGAAGGGACTCTTATTGTCCCGACGTTTGTTCTTGAGGAACTCCAACGGATAGCGGATTCGTCGGATCCACTCAAACGTAACAGGGGTCGTCGGGGCCTTGACGTCCTCAACGGCATGCAGAAAGAGGAGGGCGTCCAAATCCAGATCGTCGACACGGACCCAGGCGAGGGCCTCGACGTGGATTCGAAGCTTTTGAGGCTCGCCGCGGATCTCGGTGCGAAGATCATCACGAACGACTTCAATCTCAACAAGGTCGCGGAACTCCGGGGCGTCAAGGTTCTGAACATCAACGAGCTCGCTAACGCTCTAAAGCCTATGGTTCTTCCTGGCGAGGAGATGACCGTCCACGTCATCCGTGACGGGAAGGAGGTCGGCCAAGGCGTGGGGTATCTCGATGACGGCACGATGATCGTTGTTGACGGGGGTAGGCGGTACATCGGGGAGGACATCGGGGTCACCGTCACCAGCGTGCTCCAGACCTCAGCAGGCAGGATGATATTCGCCAAGCCGAAAAACATGTGAGCGAGCGAACCGGGCGAAGGGCGCCGCGGGCCCAGGGTTTCCTCGGGCCCGTTTGAGAGTGGTGAGGGGTGTAGGTGCGTGAGCGTGTGTGCTCTGATAGCCGCGGCCGGAGCGGGCCGTAGGATGAAAGCGGGGCTCAACAAGGTGTTTCTGCCCCTCCTCGGCGAGCCCGTGTTGCGCCACACCCTTCGGGCATTCGAAGAATGCCGTTGTGTCGATGACGTGATCGTCATCGTGGCACCTCGCGAGGTTGAGCCGACGCGAGGCCTCGTGGGCACTTGGAGCGAGATCTCCAAGGTAAGGGACGTCGTGGCCGGAGGCGCCACGCGGCAGGAATCGGTCTTCCGCGGGCTCGCCCACGTCGATGCCGGATGCGACATCGTAGTCGTCCACGACGGCGCACGGCCTTTGATTCGCCCTCACACGATCTCGCGCGTCGTGGAGGCAGCACGCGCATCCGCAGCGGCGATCGTCGCGGTCCCGGTGAGAGATACGACCAAAATGGTGTGTGGCGACGAAGTCGTGTCGACGCTTGACCGCGATTCCTTGTGGGCCGCAGCGACTCCGCAGGCTTTTCGCAGGGACGTGATAGAGGATGCGCACAAGACTGGGGCGTGCGGCGGCGTTCCGGCGACCGATGACTCGATGCTGGTGGAGAGGACAGGCGTGAGAGTCAAAGTGGTCCAAGGGGAATACGCTAATATCAAGATCACCACCCCCGAGGATCTCGTGATCGCGGAAGCGCTGCTCGCGGCGATGAAGATGAACCGGATTCCGGAAGGCGGTCCAGCGCCTGCCGCTGAAGAAAGGCGGGACCCGGGGTTCCGGGCGGGAGGTGCGCCTGAGGGCGTAGCCGACCGCGAGCCACGGGTCAGGGTGGGGATCGGGTTCGATGTGCACAGGCTGGTTCGCGGGAGGGCCCTCGTTCTGGGCGGGGTTGCTGTGCCTTTCGAACTCGGGCTTGAGGGACATTCCGACGCCGATGTCATTCTCCACGCCATCGCCGACGCCGTGTTGGGCGCGTGCGCGCTCGGCGACATCGGCCGCCTCTTCCCTGATACTGACCCGGCGTCCGAGGGGATATCCAGCGCGGTCATTCTTGAAAGGGTTCGACGGCTAGTGGAAGGGGCAGGTTACGTCGTGAACAACGTGGACGCGATGCTCCTTGCCGAGCGGCCCAAGATAGCGCCTTATGTGCCCGCCATGCGGGAGACGGTGGCGCGCGTGTTGGGGGTGCCCGTTGGATGCGTGAGCATAAAGGCCACTACCATGGAGGGGATGGGGTTCGTTGGGCGCGGTGAAGGCATGGCTTGTCATGCGACGTGCAGCGTTCGGCGCACGGAATCGCGACGGTTCAAACTAACAGGGTCTAGGTTTGTCTCGATACGAAATGAGCGATCCGGGAGGTAGAACAGGTGACAGTAAAGCGGATAATGAACGCGAATCCGGTGACGGTCGGGCCCGACACGCCCGTCGGAGAACTCCGAAGAGTGATGCTGAATAGCCGCACTAACTTCCTTCTCGTGACCGAGCCCGGCCGGGTGATCGGCATCATATCTGACAGGGATCTCCTCACCCCAGCCCAGGAAGCCTTGGTGGCACGGGACGTGATGGACACGAGACTCATCAAGGTGTCGGATGAGTGTACCGTTTCGGAAGCGTGTTCGTTTCTTGGCGACTCGAACGCTCCAGCCCTGGTGGTCGTGGATAGCGAGGGCGAGCTCGCGGGGGTCGTATCCCCGAGGGACATCGTCAAAGGAATGGCGGAGGACGAGGAGGTCACCAAGATCTCGGTGGAATCCGCGTCCATATACCTCGTGATGACCCGCAGTCGGGAGTATGAGAAATACTGGCTGGAAAAGGTACGGGGATACGGGTACAGGGGCGCCATCACGCAGGTCGGCGCCAGCGCGGACCGCCTGGCGGCGAAGCTGCGCGAAAGCATGATCGCCGCTGCCGTCGCTCTCGGAGTGATCTCAGAGGACGCGCGCGAGAAGATCGCGGTCTCCAACGCGGTGAGGGACGCCTACATACAGCTTTCTCTCATCAACCCCGGGCTTGGCGGAGGATTCAAGCTGGCTGCCGTGCGCGGGGATGGCAGGGTGTCGGTGGCTATTTTCGGACGCTTCGGTCACGCCCTTGTCGACGGCCCGGAGCAGCTCGCCGTCGGCTATAGTGTGATATAGGTGCCGTGATGTGATATCCGGGGATCTCGGAGCCGAGGATCCGGGAATCCGGGACGCGCGACTTGGTTTCGAAGGCTGTTGTGGGCGCGGTTGGCCGGCTGCGACCGGCCGGGCGGCGGTCGTGCCTCGGTGTGGGACGCGGAGCTGTGGAGGGGTGGTCGTGGCAAAGCTGGTGGTGACCGGGGGAAACAGGCTTTCGGGTTCGGTTCGGCTGACCGGCTCCAAGAACAGCGCTCTCGCGATCCTCGCCGGGGCGGCGCTCGGTGCCGGGAGAACCGTTCTTGATAACGTCCCCAACTACACGGATACTCTGATTCAATGCCAGATCTTGGAGGAGCTCGGGGCCAAGATACGATTCCTGGGGCCAGGCAAGGTAGAAGTTGACGGCTGTAGCATCACGAACCACCGGCCTTCGTACGAGCTCGTGAGGCGCCTACGGGCGTCGTTTTACGCGGCGGGGCTGTTGCTGGCGCGCCTTGGAGCCGCGGAGGTTCCGTTCCCCGGCGGGGACGTCATAGGCGCAAGGGGGATCAACTTTCATCTCGATGGGTTCAGGGCCCTCGGAGCCGAGGTTGCGGTCGAGCACGGGTACGTAAAGCTGCGGGCGAAGAGGCTTCGGGGGACCAGTTTCTATGTGGGCAAGGCAAGCCACGGCACAACCGTTAACATGCTGCTTGCCGCGAGCCTTGCGGAGGGCACCACCATCCTGGAAAACGCCGCTCGCGATCCGGAAATCGTCGATCTCGCGATTCTATTGAACTCGATGGGCGCGCGCATACGCGGCGCGGGCACGAGCACTATAAGGATCGACGGCGTCGATCGATTATCCTCTGCGAGACACGAGATCATCCCCGACAGGCTGGAAGCGGGCACGCTCGCCATAGCGGCTGCCATGACGCGCGGCGATGTGACCATCGAGAACGCCGTGCCGGAACACCTGAGGACAGTCATCATCCAGCTTCAGGCCGCGGGGGCCCTCGTCGACGAGTACCAGTCCGTTCTTCGGGTTCGCGGGCCCGAGCGTTGTAACGCGGTGAACGTCGAGACTCAGCCGTATCCCGGGTTTCCCACAGACCTCCAGCCGCAGTTCGTCGCGATGATGACGCGTGCCGCGGGAGTGAGCGCGGTTACTGAGACCCGGTTCGAGAACAGGTTCGGCTACGCTGATGAGCTCCGCAGGATGGGCGCGGACCTTCAGGTGGACAGAGACACGATAATCGTGAGGGGCGTCGAGAAACTCACTGGCGCTCCGGTGGAATGCCCGAGGGACATTCGCGGAGGGGCCGCTTTGGTGCTTGCGGGCCTCGTTGCCGAGGGCGACACGGAGATCCGCGAGATTCACCACATAGATAGAGGGTACGACCGGATAGAAGAGAAGCTCGCCTCATTGGGGGCCCGCGTGAAGAGGATCAAGGACGGGGATGATCCATGAGTCTAGGTTTCTTCGCTTGCTGTCCGGACGCCCGGGTGCGTGGCGATGCGCGCGCGGCCGGAAAAGCCTCTGTGCCTGCGACGGCCCGCTTGATGCGTCTGGTCGCCGTTGCGCTGCTCACCTGTGGCTGGCTCGCCGCGGTGAACTGGCCGGCGCGCACGGCGCCACGTGCTCTCGCGGTTGGGGTTGTGGAGTCGGCGAGTGAGGCCGGGGTGTGGGAGGTGACTGTGAGCGGCCAGGTTGTGATCCGCATCCGGGCGGGATCGGGCGGCATGTCCGCTGAAGAGCGGGCGCGCGCCGTTTCTGAGAGGCTTCGCAAGGGCCTTGAGGATGCAGGGCCGGAGGCTGTGAAGCCCGCCATCGTGCGAGGCAGCTTCGCGGTGGCGGCCGGGGACCGGCTCATCGTCACGGTGGACCCTCAGCATGGCACCGCGAACGGGAGCTCGTGTTACGACCTGGCGTTGCGGTGGGCCAACAATATCCGAGCCGCCTCCGGTGTCTCCGTGCTGAGCGAAGATGGCGCTCACCTCGTGTCCCTCGACGGAGAGAGAGGAAGGTCTGTGCTCATCGGGCGTGCCTCGTGGTACGGGGCGCGCTGGCACGGGCGGCCGACGGCCACGGGCGAGGTCTACGACCAAAACAGCTTGACCGCCGCTCACAGGACTCTGCCGTTCGGGACCCTCGTTCGAGTGACCAACCTCTCCAATGGGAAACAGGTCACGGTCAGGATCAACAACAGGGGCCCGTATATCGCCGGCCGTGACATCGATCTCTCGAAAGCCGCCGCCGAGGCCATCGATCTCATCGGGCCGGGAGTCGCTCCCGTGGCGATTGAAATCCTCAACGAGAAATGAAGGGTAGGAGGCCGGACGGTGCGGGAGGAATTCCCGCATTCCTGGCGTATTGGGCAATTCATAAGCCGAACACGGGCTCGGCGGAATCTGGAGGGCACGCAAGGGGGTGCCAAAATGGGGCTGCGCGTGTACAACACGCTCACCAGGACAAAGCAGGATTTCGTCCCTCGCACTCCGGGGCGGGTGGACATTTACCAATGCGGCATCACGCCATACGATTACACGCACATGGGTCATGCCCGCCAATACGTTTTCTGGGACACGGTTAGGCGGTACCTCAAGTGGCGGGGCTTCGAGGTCTTCTGCGTCCAAAACGTCACGGACGTGGATGACAAGATAATCGCCAAAGCAAACGAGCGGGGCACCACACCGGCGGAGATCGCCACGCGGTACCACGAGGACTTCCTGGATGTCATGGACGAGCTCGGCGTCCAAAGGCCCGACGTGTTTCCCAAGGTCACTGAGCACATACAGGACATCATCCGTGTCATCGCTGGCATCGTTGAGAAAGGCTACGCTTATCAGGCGGACGGCGACGTGTTTTTCGACGTTGCGCGGTTTCCCGGCTACGGGAAGCTCTCGCGGCGGTCCCCGGACGAGATGTTGGCTGGAGCCCGCGTGGAAGTGAACCCGAAAAAGCGGAACGCGATCGACTTTGCCCTGTGGAAAGCCTCGAAACCGGGCGAGCCGGCATGGGAAAGCCCGTGGGGTCCGGGGCGCCCAGGCTGGCACATCGAGTGCTCTGCGCTGGCACTGAAGTACCTGGGAAGCGGGTTCGACTTTCACGGTGGCGGCGACGAGCTCATATTCCCGCACCACGAGAACGAGATAGCGCAATCCGAGGCCTATACAGGTCAGGAACCTTTCGCCCGGTACTTCGTCCACCACGCCATGCTCAACGTGGGCGACGCCAAAATGTCCAAGTCGCTCGGCAACTTCTTTGCCGTGCGCGACGTGCTGCGCGAGTATGAGCCTGGGGTTATCAGGTACTATTTCGCGTCGAGGCATTATCGCAGCCCGGCGAACTACGGCACCGACGAACTCGATTCGGCCCGTAGGGCTTACGAACGCCTGCGAGCCACGTTGGAAGCGGCCAGGCGCCGCGTCGCGGCCTCCCAGGATGGCGAGCAAGCGGCAGGCACGGAGCCCGGGGCAACGCCGCTAGTACCGGCGGTGCCCGCCGAGGGCGCGACTCGGCCGGAAGGCCCCCCAGGCGATGAGCTCTTCAAAGCCGCACGCGAGGCCCGGGAGAAGTTCATCCAGGGGATGGACGATGATTTCAACACCGCTGTCGCGCTCGCGGCGATCCACGACCTCGCGAGGTCTGTCAACGATGCGTTGCACTCAGGCACCGGGGTGGACCGTTCGGTGCTTCAGCTTGCGGTGGGTGCTATGGAGGAGCTTGGCAGCATCCTTGGCCTGTTCCGCGAGGAGGAGGCGGGCGGCAGGAACACGGGTTCCGAAACAGTGGACGGCCTCGTGAAGCTCTTGGTGGACGTGCGTGGGGAGCTTCGCGCCAAGAGAGAGTGGGCACTTGCGGACAGGATACGGGACGGGCTTCGCGAGTTGGGGATCGTCCTCGAGGACACAGCCTCGGGCACGGTGTGGAAGCGCGAGAGATGACGACACCGACACATAAGGCTGGCGAAGTGGACAGGCTCCCCGCAGGCGTGCTGGCTTATGTCGGCGACGCCGTGTACGAACTTTACGTGCGAGCGCGCCTCGTACAGAGCGGCCGGCGCGACCTTGACGAGCTGCACAGGGAAGCTACCATGCGGGTGAACGCGAAAGCCCAGGCCCGCACCCTGGCACAGCTCGACACGTTTCTCCGCGCCGACGAGCTGGAGGTGGCGAGGCGCGCGCGGAACGCCCACACCGGCCGCGGCCCGAGGAACGCGGCAGTCATCGACTATAGACACTCCACGGGATTCGAAGCTGTGCTGGGATATCTATACCTATTGGGCCGGGAGGAGCGGCTCCGAGAGGTGATCGAAAGGGCGCTGACCATTGCGGACGCGCCTCCGGGAGGTCTGGGACAATGAATGTGGTGCTCATAAGTTACACACCCAATCCCGAGAGAGTCGTGGCGGTCGCGGCGAGGCAGTGCTATTCGGCGCTCGAGGCCGCCGAGCTTGCGGAGGGGCTGTCCGACGAGAAGGTGGGCGAACTCATCAGGACCATCCTCGAGGCGGGACATCTTTCCCCTACTGAGCACGCCTCGTTTACGTTCGCCATCGAGGGCGTGAGCCGAGCCCTCAGCCATCAGCTCGTCAGGCACCGTATAGCATCGTACTCACAGCAATCGCAACGTTACGTGAACGAACAGGCCTTCACCTACGTCGTTCCTCCGTCAGTCGCGGCGGATCCCAGGGCGCGGGCGCTCTTTGAACAGCATATGGAGCGTACTCGCGAAACATACCGGGAGCTCGTGAAGCTCGTGCCGAGGGAGGACGCGAGGTTTGTCCTGCCGAACGCGTGCGAAACGCGGCTCGTGATGACCATGAACTGCCGGAGCCTGTACAACTTTTTCGAGCGCCGTCTTTGCGAACGGGCGCAGTGGGAGATTCGCGAGCTTGCCCAGAAGATGCTCGAACGCGTCCGAGAAGTGGCACCGCGGCTCTTTTCATCGGTGGGCCCACCTTGCGAGATGCGGGGCTATTGCCCAGAGGGCAAGATGTCCTGTGGCCGGGTGGAGCAGGCAAGCCGACGTCTCATAGCGGCAGCGGATGTCGCGAAGAATAGCAGCGGGGCCGGTGCCGATGGAAGATGGTAAAGTGGGCCGTCCAAGACGGAGTCGGCCTGTTGAAAGGGAACGCGGTGAGCCTGCGGCGGAGTCGGACAAGCCGAAGGATGGGGCCACGCTCATGGGCCGTAACCCCGTCATTGAGGCGCTCCGGTCTGGCCGCCCGCTCACGAAGATCATGATCGCGAAAGGGATCGAGCCCGGGTTCGCCGCGCTCGTGAAGTCCCTCGCGCGTGGTGCGGGCGTCCCTGTGGTAGAAACAGGGCGCGCCGCCCTGGACACGTTCGCGGACGGGCAGTCTCACCAGGGCGTGGTGGCCGTGGGAGCGGCCGCCAGGTACTGTGAGGTGCACGACCTCCTGAAGCTTGCCGGAGGGGCCGGGCAGGCGCTCATCGTCGTGCTCGATGGCATCGAGGATCCCCGAAACCTGGGAGCCATCATCAGGACATGCGACGCGGTGGGCGCAACAGGCGTGATCGTGCCGAAACGGAGGGCGTGCGGCCTAACGGCCGCCGTGGCTCGCGCGTCCGCGGGTGCGGTGGAGTACGTTCCGTGTGCGAGAGCCGCAAACCTCGTACGCGAGGTGGAAAGGCTCAAAGAGCATGGCTTCTGGGTCTTCGGTGCCGATGCGTCCGCCACCAGGACCATCTATGAGGTGGACTTCACGGGCCGAGTCGCCCTGGTCATCGGGTCGGAGGGGAGCGGGATATCGCGCCTGCTTGCGGAGAAGTGCGATTTCCTCGTGAGGATCCCCATGGCGGGCCGGGTGTCCTCTCTGAACGCATCGGTCGCCGCTGCGGTTGTGATGTTTGAGGCGCTGCGCCAGCGGGAGGCGGCGAGAGGAGAGTAACCTTGCGGTGAGGCTCCGTCTGGTTAGCGTTGTTTTGGAGATCATGGTGGCAAGCGTCTGCCTTGTGGCTGGGACGGCTCTCGGGGCGGGCGCGTTCTTTTGCGGAAGCGGGGGACGGGTTGCGCCCGGCGTGTGCCTGGGCGGGATCGAGGTCGGCGGCGCGACCCCGGCCGAGGCTGCGGACATCGCGGCGTGTATGGCGGGCCTCGTGAATGAGAAGCCGATTGTGCTGGTCCACAGGGACCAGCGGTGGGAGCGCGACCTTGAGAGCCTGGGTGCGGAGTGCGACCCGGACGAGCTCGCCAGACGCCTCATGGAGGTCGGCAGGACGGGGAGCATGGCGCGGAGGGTACGGGAGCTCGCAGCGGCCGCTGTGGCCGGGTGGAACGTAGGCGTGGTCACGCGCGTCGACGAGGACCGGCTGCTCGAGGCGGTTTTGAGCTTGGCCGCGGAGATCAATATCGAGGCACGGAACGCCACATTCGACGTGCGGACGGGACGTCCCGTGCCCGAGCGGCAAGGGCGGCGGCTAGACGTTGCGCAAGCCGTGACGCGAATACAGGAGGCGCTGGCTCTTGCGGAGCGTCCCACGGTACTTCTCGAGTCGAACGAGGTGCGGCCTTTTACCACCCTTCGGGACCTTGCGGAACTTGGCATCAGGGAGCTTGTCGCCTCTTACTCGACAACCTTCGATCCCCAGCTCGAGAGCAGGGGTCATAACATTCGCTTGGCGTCCGGGCGCATATCCGGGGTGATGGTGCGGCCGGGTGAGGAGTTCTCATTCAATGAGGTGGTTGGGCCGCGGACGCGCGAGTTCGGGTTCCTGGAAGCGCCTGAGATCGTGGAGGACGAATTCAGGCCGGGGATCGGCGGAGGCGTCTGCCAGGTTTCGTCAACGCTCTACAACGCCGCCCTCCTCGCGGACATGCGCATCACAATGAGGCAGAGCCACTCCAGGCTCACGGGATACGTTCCGCCTGGGCGCGACGCCACGGTCTACTATGGCCAGCACGACCTCAGGTTCCGTAACACGGGAAAGACGCCCGTTCTCATCATGTCGCAGGTGACCGGGTCGAAGATCACCGTGAGCATATTCGGCGACCGGCCGGAGGACCGGGAAGTACGCATCGTGGCCTCACACCTGGAGAGCATCCCGCCGGGCGTGCGCGAGATACCAGATGCCGAGCTTGCAGAGGGCGAACGCGTGGTGGAAAAGGAAGGCGCTCCCGGCTGTGAGGTGGTGACGGAGCGGCTCGTGATCGTAGGAGGACGGGTCGAAAGACGGGAGGTGCTCTCGAGGGACAGGTACCGCGCTCAGGACGCCGTGATCCGTGTGGGGACGAGGTCTCGCAGCACGCCGCCGGGGGTGCGAGAGCCCTGAGGCCGCGACTGGCGGCGATTTCTTGACTTGTCCACGAACCGAAGTGTATAATTTCTTCGTAGGTCGAGCGACATCACACCAGGGGGCGATGCCAGTGAATGCTGAACCGCAGCGCCAGCCATCTTCTGCGTATGATGACATGCTCGACGAGGAAATTGTCGAGAGCGCGAGATGCGGGGAAAGATCCGCGGAAGAGTACCTGATCAACAAGTACAAGAATTTTGTCCGCGCCAAGGCGCGTTCCTATTTTCTCATCGGCGCTGACCGTGAAGACATCGTCCAGGAAGGGATGATAGGCCTCTTCAAGGCCATACGCGATTTCCGCAGCGATAAGCTGGCGTCGTTCCGAGCGTTCGCGGAGCTCTGTATAACCCGGCAGATAATAACGGCAATAAAGACTGCTACCAGGCAGAAGCACATTCCTCTGAATTCGTACGTCTCACTCAACAAACCCATATACGATGAGGAATCTGATCGCACCCTGCTCGATGTGCTGTCAGGCACGAAGGTCACCGACCCCGAGGAACTCGTGATAAGCAAGGAAGAGTTCATGGACATCGAGTCGAAAATGGGCGAGTTCCTCAGCGACCTCGAATGGAAGGTGCTTTCGGCGTATCTGGACGGCAAGTCCTATCAAGAGATCGCTGGCGAGCTACATAGACACGTGAAATCCATAGACAACGCGCTACAGCGCGTCAAGCGCAAGCTCGAGCGATACATAGAAAAGAGAAACGAGGCGATCTAGTCTGCTAGGGCCCCCAGCGGATCTCCGTCGAGCAGCCCCTTCGCTTTGCGCGCAGCCGGCGGCGAGGAATATCCTGGAGGAGCGGATGGCCGTGTGCACGCGGCTACCAGATACTGGGGCGGGCCGCTTGACACGGCGGCGCGGACGGGTTAAGATCCTAATCGGGTCGCTCTCACAAAAACATCCATGTGGTGCGTACTAGGTGGTGCCGACGTAGCTCAACGGTAGAGCAGCTGATTTGTAATCAGCAGGTTGGGGGTTCGAATCCGCCCGTCGGCTCCAGGAAGATGCAAGCGCCGCAAGGGTTTGCGGCGCTCTTTGTTTGCCGTGGCCTCAGAATGAGCTGCGCACCGTGGCCAAACCGTTGCCACTTTCCCCTTACGCCGCAACTCTCGTGTTCTTTGGGCGGTCACGCTGGGGGGAGAAGAGAAAACATTCGTCACTTCCCGTGTGCCAGCAGACCGCGTTTCGTTGTCAGCCCTTTTGCGATCATTCTCGGGCACACGCTGTGTGCTCCTCTCGGTGGGATCTCGCGGCATTCCTTGTGGGTAGAAGGAAGCGCCGGGCACCGCGTCGCAGCAGATGTCGCCAGTCACCTTCTTGCAGGCGCCATCGCCTCAGTGGCCTGGTCGCGTATCTCGGGAGACGCGGCCCGGACTCCGGAAGGTCCGAGAGACGCTGCGCGAGGCGTCTTGTCCGGCGCTCGAGGAGACAGCCTGGAACACGTGCCGCGAGATATGTCTCCAGGAGTCCCCGCGATCCTGAGTATTCCCAGACCTCGGGTCTAGTAACCCGAGTAACCCGAGCCCTTGTCTCGCCTCTTCAAGCGCGCGGCCTCGCCCCTTGGAGTCCGCCACTTGGAGTCAGCTATTCATGGCAGGAAACCAGGCGTTTCCTTGGACGGCGGTGCGCCACTGCGCCGACGCTTTCCGGATGCGCTCGCGGTCGGGGCCGCAAACTCGCTGTTACCGCGCCTGTGTTGTGTGTCGCTAAAGCGTGAGACCATGAGATCGCTCTCGTTTTCTGACGCCCTGGGGCTCCGGTGCTCGCAGACCGGAGCCCCAGTGATCGCATAAAGGAAGGATCCGGTGGGTGCCAGGTGGGTACCACCGGATCCTTCGTGATCTGATCGTGATCTCACGCCCAGCGTTCTCGTGAATCCTGTCCACTTCGGCCCTGCAGTACAGCATTACCTTATTAAAGGAAGGATTCCATCAGCCGAGCAAGGGCTCCCGCGAGAAACGGCAGGAGCAACCTCCTGAAGACTTGAACCAAGGTGAACCTCCCTCCCATTATCGCGGCCTGGAAGGGGATCCGCCACAACGAGAGGAGACCACACGCGGAGACCATGGCCACCCCGGTTGGGACGCTCGCCCACATGCGCATAAGTCCCGCGAAGAGGGGCATCGCTACCCAGGGAACCCGAGAGTCGTTAAATCCAGGATCTTGTTCATTCCTCCCGCCCCTTTCGGCACAGGTAGTTTGCAGGGTCTGCCTCCCGATCTCGGAGGCGCCTCCCGTCATGACCTCGCGCCGGACAGCGCCGGGGCGGCCTTCCTGCGCTCAATAGCCCTCTGGCGCAAGAGCCGGGTAAGGTGTCGCGGACTGGCCTGCGACGGGACGACTTGCCTGCACCTGCCTTCGGCCTATCGTGCCAGCCCTCAATGCCTTGCGTACTCCTCGACCGCTTCGAGCAGGCGTTCCACTTCTTCCACGGTGTTGTAAGGCGCCATGCCGATCCTCACGACTCCACCGCTGTCGGCGAGGCCGAGGCGTTCGATCAAAGTTGTGGCATAGAAATCGCCGTGCCATACGAAAATGCCACGCTGCCCGAGGAACCTCGCGATGTCCAGCGGGCGGCCGCCTTCCATCGTGAACGACACGGTCGGCGTCCGCTCGGCTTGGGCGGGGAGGCCGTATATCGTGACGCCGCGGATGTTCGCTAACCCGTCCATGAGCCTGCAGAAAAGCGGCCGCTCATGGAGTTCGATGGCGCGCAGGCCGGCAATGATGCGTGACCTCCGCTCATTCGCTCTTCCTGGATGACTCTGCGGGCACCGGGCAGCCTTCGTGCCGTCGTCATCTCCCTCAATTCTCTCAACGGCGTCCCCAAGGCCGGCTATGAATTCCAAGGCCTCGATGACACCGGCCATGCCTTCGTGGTTGAGAGTGCCTGTCTCGATCTTGTAAGGAGGCGCGGGGTTCTGCGGACGTACCTTATAAGTGGCCAGGCGCTCGAACGCGTCGCGCCGACCGTACAGAATGCCTATGTGCGGCCCGAAGAACTTGTAAGCGGAGCACAACAGGAAGTCGCATCCGATGTCACGCACGTCGATGACACCGTGCGGTGCGTAGTGAACCGCGTCAACGACGCACAGAGCCCCGACAGAGTGGGCGAGGGCAGACGCGCGCCTCACGTCGTTGATGGTCCCGACCGCGTTCGACGCGTATCCAAGCGCTACCACCTTGGTTCGCTCGCTGGTCGCCCGCTCGAGGTCGTCGTAGTCAAGCGTGCACTCGGGCACGTTCACGCGCACGGACCGCACCACCACGCCCTTTTCTTCAAGGGCTTGCCAAGGGCTGCGGTTAGCCTCGTGGTCAAGGTCGGTGATGACGATCTCGTCACCGGGCGCGAGCGCGCGTCCTATGGCACGCGAAAGCGCAAAATTCAGCGTGGTCATGTTGGGACCGAAAGCGATTTCGTCGGCCGAAGCGGCGCCGAGCATGTCCGCCACAGCCTCCCGCGCCGCCGCAATGATCTCGTCGGTGCGGTGGCTAGTCACGAACTCACCATGGGAGTTGGCGTTCGCTTCTCTATAGTACCGGGTGACCGCCTCGATCACCCTGGTCGGCACCTGAGTGCCCCCTGGGCCGTCAAAATAAGCCGCGACGTGTCCATTCACCCGAAGTTCAAGCGATGGGAACTCCTTCCTGCACGAAGAGAGATCGACCCTCATGAGCTGCTGCCTCCTCCTCGATTCTCGTCCTTCGTCTGCTTTCCACATGATCGCACAGCCGGCGCGCGCAATCGACCTCGCCGCCTTCGAGTCCGGCGGCGCATTGCCGTTTGACCTTCCCCACTCGCTTTGGCGGACGCAAAACATGTCTTCGTCGGCGACCCCACAAGTCCTGCTACGGTTGGGGACGCTGCGACGGCCGTCGGCGACATGAGTTACGCGGCGCGTCCCTGCGCCCACGCCGGCAAGGTTGGCGCCCGTGACACGCTCAACGAGGAGGGGCGAAAAGCGACATGTACCGTCAGAGCGCGGGGGTGCGGCTCTTGAGCGTGCCCACGCAGAGAGGCGAGGAGGCGAATGATACTTGCGTACGGGCGGTCTCTATGGTAATATAATAAACGCGGCACGGGGCACTGACTCAGGGTGCAGACGTGAGCGCCAGGGTCCACGCCGAAATGCCGTGCGTGTGCTCCGGGGGCATGTTCTATCGCGGGATGGCAAGCCGCGCAGAGGCTTTTCGTGGAGAGGTTCCCGAGCTGGTCAAAGGGGGCAGACTGTAAATCTGTTGGCTCAGCCTTCGGTGGTTCGAATCCACCCCTCTCCACCAGTTCTTTTGTGGTGAGCGGGAATAGCTCAGTTGGCTAGAGCGTCAGCCTTCCAAGCTGAATGTCGCGGGTTCGAGTCCCGTTTCCCGCTCCAGGTTATGTTTAGGAGCCCATGTAGCTCAGCAGGCAGAGCACATCCATGGTAAGGATGGGGTCGCCGGTTCGATTCCGGCCGTGGGCTCCAGTTGTGTAGCTATGTGAGGCGCCTCTGTTTATGGCGCTGTTTTCTTGTACCGCCGCCTGTCTTTGCGCCCGGCTCGGGCGCCTGGCGCCTTACCTCGGACGTCTGCGGCTTGCGTGTTCGCGCGTCAGCAGCGGCAAGTCGGGATCCCGTTGGTCGGTGGCTCTGCGCGCGTTGCGCTGCGGGCGTGGGCCGTACGGGATCTGTGGGGATTCTCAAGAAACCTGCGGCGCGCGTAGTGGCGCGTGGCGGGCGCCTCCGCCGGTGCGTTATTGACATGCCTGCCGCGGTATGCTAGATTCTAGGAGTGACGTACCAGGGGGTGTAGGGAAGTGCGCGAGGGCATCACTCTTGAATGCACCAAATGCAAGCAGCGAAACTACCGTACCGAGAAGAACAAGCGGAACGATGCCGACCGAATCGAGCTGAAGAAGTACTGCAAGTTCTGCCGTACTCACACTGTCCATAAGGAGACCCGGTAAGCGGCGACGCCTCTGCTTTACTGTCCGCGCTTGGCGGCTGTGCGAGGGAGAGGGCGCGCGGTGACAGGCATTGGGTGCGAGGTGCGAGGGCGTCGTGTCTGGCGCGGCAACCGGTGAGACCGGCCGACATTGGGCTACTTCGATCCTCGCGTCGTGGACCCAGTGCAGCGGAGCAGCATAGGGTTCGGTGATCCGCTAGGCATTCGCCGGCTTGTCGGGACGCCCGTGTTCGGGCCGGCGGGCGACGAAGGGACGAGGAAGGGAGCGGTTATGCAGATCAAAGACAGGCTTGGCCGCATCGGGAAGTTCCTTCGAGAGGTCAGGGCCGAAATGAGGAAGGTCTCATGGCCCGATCGGAAGGAACTCGTATCTTCGACCGTGGTCGTGGTCACCGTCGTTGTGGTGGCCAGCGCATTCATCGGTCTCATCGATTTTGTCTTTTCGCAGGGTCTCGGGCTGTTCATTCGATAGCGCGCGATAAAACTTCAGTAGGGGGTGCAGGGCTGCGGTCGTCAAGCGATGCGGCCCTTCATGAGGTGGAGGAAAGAGATATAACCCGGTCTGCTGAAGATGAACTCGCTGCTTCTTCAGAGGAAGGCCCGCCGCGCCAGGAAACTGGGGCCGGTGACCCCGAGATGGGGCCCGGCGAGCAGGCGACTGGCTCTGATGACAGACCCTCGGAGCCTGAGAATCCCGACAAGAAATGGTACGTGATCCATACTTACTCAGGTTACGAGAACAAGGTCAAGGCCAACCTCGAGCGGCGGGTCAAGACCATGGAGAAAGAAGACAAGATCTTCCGGGTCCTTGTCCCGACCGAAGAGGAGTACGAGTTCAAGGACGGCAAGAAAAAGGTCATAAAAAAGAAGATCTTTCCGGGGTACGTGCTCGTTGAGATGGTAATGGAGGACGACTCCTGGTACGTTGTCCGAAATACCCCGGGTGTGACCGGGTTTGTGGGCTCGGGCTCGAGGCCGGTCCCGCTCCAGGAGACGGAGATGCACGATATTCTCAGAAGGATCGGTGTGGAGGAGGCCCGCCCGAGGATTGACTTCTCGGTTGGAGAGGGTGTGCGTGTGATCTCCGGTCCGTTCCAGCACTTTTCCGGGATCATCGAAGAAATCCAGCCGGATAAGGGGAAAGCCCGGGTGCTTGTGTCCATGTTCGGGCGCGATA
This sequence comes from Betaproteobacteria bacterium, assembly GCA_050260395.1. GTDB lineage: Bacteria > Bacillota > SHA-98 > UBA4971 > UBA4971 > UBA6256. The sequence goes on along the minus strand of JBLNCC010000083.1, from coordinate 16,203 downwards.
CGCCAGTGGAACTGGACTTCAGCCAGATCGAGAAGCTGTAGGAGCTCTGGGCAAGCACGAGGCAGGCACAGTAAGATGTGAATGCCCACACGTGCCCGGGCCCGGTGGGCGCCATCAGGACGCCATCGGGGTCAAACCCACGTCACGTGTTGGGATCGCGCAGGAGGGACGTATCTCATGGCCAAGAAAAAGGTCGCGGCGATCGTTAAACTGCAAATACCGGCCGGCAAGGCCACGGCGGCGCCGCCGGTGGGACCAGCGCTCGCGCAGCACAGCGTGAACATCATGGAGTTCGTACGCTCGTTCAATGAAAAGACCGCCGCGCAAGCTGGCACGATCATACCGGTAGAGATAACTGTTTACGAAGACAGGTCGTTCACGTACGTGCTCAAGACGCCTCCGGCCTCCTTCCTCATCAGGAAGGCGGCCGGCATCGAGAAAGGCTCCGGCAAACCCAACAGGGAGAAGGTGGCGAAGCTTACCCGCGCTCAGCTGCGCGAGATAGCTGAGCTCAAGATGAAGGATCTGAACGCCACTACCATTGAGGCAGCGGAGCGGATGATCGCCGGGACCGCGCGGAGCATGGGCGTGGAGGTAGAGGCCTAGGGCTTGAGGCACCGCACCCCAGCTCCTAAGCCTTGTGGACCAAGCCAGAGCTCGTTTGGAGCGCCACTGGAATGTGGCGCGGCAAGACGCGGAGACCGGCGAAGAGAGACGAGCGGTTTTCGCGGCAAGATTTCAGTGGGAGGAGCAATCCGTTCGTACCACAGGGAGGTCTAGGTTATGGCAAACCGTGGCAAGAGATATGAGGAAGCCTTGAAACAATACGATAAGCAGGGACTCTACTCACCGTCCGAGGCTGTGGAGCTCGTCAAGAAGACCGCGACGGCGAAGTTCGACGAGACTGTGGAAGCCGCCGTGCGGCTCGGAATAGACCCGAAGAGGTCCGATCAACAGGTGAGAGGGGCGGTTGTGCTTCCGTACGGCACCGGCAAGGCAGTGAGGGTTGCCGTATTCGCCAAGGGTGAAAAGGCGAAGGAGGCCGAGGCCGCGGGGGCTGATTACGTCGGTGCCGAGGACCTCGCGGAAAAGGTGCAAGGCGGGTGGATGGAGTTTGACGTGGCGGTCGCCACGCCAGACATGATGGGCATCGTCGGTAGACTCGGCCGCATCCTCGGCCCACGCGGGCTTATGCCGAACCCGAAAACAGGGACGGTCACGTTCGAGGTGGCCAAGGCCATCCGAGACATCAAGGCCGGTAAAGTGGAGTACCGGGCCGACAAAGCCGGCATCGTGCATGTTCCCATTGGGAAGGCCTCGTTCGAGGCACCGCGGCTTCTCGGGAACCTGGGTGCGTTGATGGACGCGCTTGTCAAGGCGAAGCCCGCTTCCGCGCGTGGCACGTACATCAGGAGCGTGGTCCTCTCAACCACCATGGGGCCGGGAGTCAAGGTGAGCCCGCAGCAAGCGACCACGATTTCGGCGGAGAAATGAGGATGCCGCGTTTTGTGCGGCTTACGGCACCTGAGACAACTTGATATTTAGAGAACCTGTGGAAACGCGATTTCCATGACCCAAGACAGCGGGCGTTCGAGAGGGTTCGGCGTCATCGAGACCGCCGACGGGCTCGAACTTAATGAGCCGCTCCGGGCTATGATGCCCTCCGAGTGCGCTCGCCCGCCGAGGTCGGGGGACAGGCGTCGAAGTCATAAATGTGCAACGATGTGCGACCGATGGCACCACAAGATCATGCTCCGCCTTACGGCCGCTGACATCCGCCCCGGGGCGCACGCGCCGGTGCACGAACGCTTGTCAAGAGGCCCCCGCATGTCTTGCGGGGGCCTCTTTGGATCGCGGGGTCGTGCAACAGTCCGGCGCATCTGTATCCTCCGGCGCTCTCTCGCGGCTTCGGGCGTGGGAAACTCGGCGCCGAGAGCGCGGTGCCACGGGGGCAACGTAGGGGCTGGGCGATCCTTTGTGGAACGCGGCGCCCGGCGCTGTCCTGAACGGTCGGATATGGCTGTGCGTCGCAGATCTCGGGATGATGCTGAGAACGTCGAGAAAGGAGGTGCGAGTGCAAATGCCAAAACCGGAGAAAGAGGCTGCGGTACAGGAAATTCGAGAGCTGTTGTCGAAGTCGCAAGCTGTCGTGCTCACCAATTACCGTGGGCTCAACGTGGCCGCTATGACCGAGCTTCGAAGGAAGCTGGGCGAAGCACGCGTCGAGTTCAAGGTTGTGAAGAACACGTTGACCCGCATCGCGTCGCGAGAGGTGGGTCTCGGGGGCCTAGAGCAGTACCTCGAGGGACCGACCGCCATCGCGTTCGCCAGCGGCGACCCGGTGGCACCCGCGAAGATCATTTCGGAGTTCACCCGGGAGCACAAGGAGATGGAGATCAAGGGCGGCGCGCTGCAGGGCAAGGTCATCGGACCCGACGACGTGCGGAGCCTCGCCGAGCTGCCGTCGCGTGAAGTCATGCTGGGTCGCGTTGCGGCGACCATGGCTGCGCCCATATCAGGGCTGGCCCGCGCTCTCGCGGGTACCATCCGCAATCTCGCTTACGCTATCGACGCTGTAAAGCGTCAGAAAGAAGAGCAAGGCGCGCCGGCGTGAGCCCTGGCGTGAATGCCGACGGGGGTCCATACGAGCAGGCGCTGCGGGCGGCGCACAAGATCAGCCAGAGGGAGATCAGCGAAAAGCTGGAAAAGGAGAGGAATAAACAATGACGAAAGAAGAGATTATCGAGGCAATCGCCAACATGACCGTGCTTGAGCTTTCGGAACTCGTCAAGGCGATCGAGGAGAAGTTCGGGGTGAGCGCGGCCGCTCCTGTCGCGGTCGCGGCCGGACCTGCTGTGGCTGCGGCTCCAGCGGCTGAGGTGGAGGAGAAGACCGAGTTCGACGTTATCCTGGTGACCGCGGGCGATAAGAAGATCCCGGTCCTGAAGGTCGTCCGGGAGCTCACGGGCCTCGGGCTGAAGGAAGCCAAGGACCTTGTGGAAGGCGCGCCGAAACCCGTGAAGGAAGGCGTCAAGAAGGAAGAGGCCGAGGCGATGAAGGCGAAACTCGAAGAAGCAGGGGCTACCGTGGAGATAAAGTGACGGGATCTTGCACAGAAGGACAAGGGGCGCCCGTGGAGACGTACGGACGCCCCTTTTGCGCTTGACAATGGCGGAAGCCTCTGCTAGCATAAAAGAATGCGGCAACCTGACTCAGGCGCATGCTATTCGTCTGACTTAGTAATACTACATGAGACCCTTCCTTTCCTTCACCCAAAGCAAATTTCTCAGGTCCTGACAGCAGGGAACTCTCCGTGACCTGCTTATAGTGTTGTCATCCGCTCATATTCGGTGGGAGATAGGAGCGTGACGGGATGGCTGTTATGACACAGGTCGGCAGGCGGCAGCGGCTCAGTTTCTCCAAGATCGATGAAGTGCTTGACGTGCCAAACCTCATCGAAATCCAGCAAAGGTCCTACGAGTGGTTTCTTTCCGAAGGCCTGCTCGAGACGTTCCGGGACATATCGCCCATCCAGGACTTCACCGGTAACCTGATTCTCGAGTTCGTGGACTATTCGCTTGGCGAGCCCAAATACTCGGTGGAGGAATGCAAGCAAAGGGATGTGACGTACTCGGCGCCGCTCAAGGTGCGCGTCCGGCTCATCAACAAGGAGACCGGAGAGGTCAAGGAGCAAGAGGTATTCATGGGCGAGTTTCCGCTCATGACCGAGAAAGGCACGTTCATCATCAACGGCGCGGAACGGGTCATCGTGAGCCAGTTGGTCCGCTCGCCTGGGGTCTATTACGGCCGAACCATCGATCCCAACGGCAAGGCTCTCTACTCGGCCAGCGTCATCCCGAACAGGGGGGCCTGGTTGGAGCTGGAGATGGACTCCCAGGAGTGCATCTGGGTGCGCGTCGACCGCACCCGAAAGATCCCCGTCACCGTTCTCATCCGTGCCATTGGGTACGGAACAGAGGCTCAGATCATCGACCTTCTGGGCGACAGCGAGGCGATACGCAACACCCTGGAGCGGGACAACACGGAGTCCGAAGCCGACGGCCTGATAGAAATCTACAAACGTTTGCGTCCCGGCGAGCCACCGACGGAGGAGAGCGCGCGTTCGCTCTTCGAGACGCTTTTCTTCGACCCGAGGCGTTACGATCTAGCCGCTGTCGGGCGCTACAAGCTCAACAAGAAGCTCTCCCTCACCGAGAGGCTCGTTGGTTGCACTTTGCTCGAGCCGTTCATCGATCCTTCCACCGGCGAGGTGCTCATCGATGCCGGGCAGAAGGTCGACCGAAAGGCCGCGATGGCTCTCCAGCAGGTCGCCGAGCAGAACCGAGGCAGGGTGCTCGAGGCCGTGGTAGCGGATGCCGACGGCAGGCCCATGAAGGTATTGGACAACGGCGCTCCCGCGCCCGACGTGAAGACCATCACGCGCGAGGACATAGTCGCGGTGGTCAACTATCAGCTAGGTTTGATTCGCGGCGTGGGTAACATCGATGACATAGACCACCTGGGCAACCGCCGGCTGAAATCCGTGGGCGAGCTATTGCAGAACCAGTTCCGGATCGGCCTCTCCCGGATGGAACGGGTCGTAAGGGAGCGCATGACCATCCAGGATGTGGACGTGATCACCCCGCAGACGCTCATCAATATCAGGCCCGTGGTGGCGGCGATAAAGGAGTTTTTCGGCTCGAGCCAGCTTTCGCAGTTCATGGACCAAACCAACCCTCTGGCCGAGCTCACGCACAAGCGGCGTCTGTCCGCCCTCGGGCCTGGTGGGCTCAGCCGTGAGCGGGCCGGGTTCGAAGTGAGAGACGTTCATCACTCGCACTACGGCCGCATGTGTCCCGTGGAGACGCCTGAAGGTCCGAACATCGGGCTCATCGGGGCTTTGTGCACGTATGCGCGGATAAACGAGTATGGGTTCATCGAAACGCCGTATCGCAGAGTCGTTGACGGGAAGGTCACGGATGAGATCCTCTATCTGACCGCCGATGAAGAGGACAAATACGTGATAGCGCAGGCGAACGAGCCCCTGAACGACGACGAGTCGTTCGCCAATCCGAAGGTGGCAGCCAGGTACAAAGACCAGATCGTCGAGGTGCCCGGCGACCAGGTTGACTTCATGGACGTCTCGCCGAAGCAAATCGTCAGTATCGCGACGGCGCTCATCCCGTTCCTGGAGAACGACGACGCGGGTCGCGCGCTCATGGGTTCCAACATGCAGCGTCAGGCGGTCCCGCTCGTGCGCACCGAGGCGCCCCTGGTCGGCACGGGCATGGAGTACAAGGCGGCCATCGACTCCGGCGCCGTGGTGCTGGCGCGGAACCCGGGGCGGGTTGTGCGCGTGGCGTCGGACGAGATCATCGTGGAAACGGACGCAGGCACGACCGACACGTATAAGCTCTTGAAGTTCACGAGGTCTAACCAGGGAACGTGCATAAACCAAAAACCTGTCGTGAAGAAGGGCGACCGCGTGGAACGCGGAGACGTCATCGCTGACGGACCTTCGACTGATAACGGCGAGATGGCCTTGGGAAGAAACGTGCTCGTGGCGTTCCTGCCTTGGGAAGGGTACAACTACGAAGACGCCATCCTCATCAGCGAGAAGCTTGTCAAGGAGGACACCTTCACCTCCATCCACATCGAGGAGTACGAGTGCGAGGCGCGCGACACCAAGCTCGGCTCCGAGGAGATCACGAGGGACATACCGAACGTAGGGGAGGAAGCCCTCAAGGATCTGGACGAACGGGGGATCATCCGCGTAGGTGCGTACGTGCGCCCCGGGGACATACTGGTCGGGAAGGTGACGCCCAAGGGTGAGACCGAGCTCACGGCCGAAGAGCGCCTCCTGCGGGCGATTTTCGGCGAGAAGGCCCGTGAGGTGAGGGACACCTCCCTGAGGGTACCGCACGGCGAGTCTGGGAAGGTCGTTGCGGTCTACGTGTTTTCTCGTGAGGCGGGCGACGAGCTAGGCCCTGGGGTCAACCGGCTCGTTCGCGTTTACATCGCGCAGAAGCGCAAGGTATCCGAGGGCGACAAGATGGCCGGACGCCACGGAAACAAGGGAGTCATCGCAAGAATCCTCCCTGAGGAGGATATGCCGTTCATGCCTGACGGGACGCCGATAGAGGTGGTCTTGAACCCGCTCGGCGTGCCGTCACGAATGAACCTCGGTCAGGTGCTCGAAACGCACCTGGGGTGGGCCGCCAAAGTGGCGGACACGCCCGTGGCGAGCGCCGTGTTCGACGGCGCCACGGAGAAAGAGATCCTGGAGGCCCTCGAGCAGGCCGGGCTTCCGGCAAACGGCAAGACGATCCTGTACGATGGCCGCACGGGCGAGCCTTTCGATAACCCGGTGACCGTGGGGTACGCCTACTTGATGAAGCTGCTACACCTCGTCGACGACAAGATCCACGCCCGGTCCACCGGACCTTACTCGCTCGTCACCCAGCAGCCACTGGGCGGCAAGGCCCAGTTCGGCGGGCAGAGGTTCGGTGAGATGGAGGTGTGGGCGCTTGAGGCGTACGGAGCGGCTTACACCCTTCAGGAGCTCCTTACTGTCAAGTCTGACGACGTGGTAGGCCGCGTGAAGACCTATGAAGCGATCGTGAAAGGCGAGAATGTGCCCGAGCCTGGCGTGCCCGAGTCGTTCAAGGTCCTCATAAAGGAGCTGCAAAGCTTGGCACTGGATGTCAAAGTACTCAGCGAGGACGAGCGTGAGATCGAGATCGGCGAGTCCGATGACGACATCGTGGACACCGCCAGGGACCTCGGCATCGACATCGAGGGAAGGGAGACCGATGACCTTTCGCCCGAGGAGCGCCTCTTTGGCGCACGGCGGTCGGCCGCCGACCTTCTCGAGGAACGGGACGAGGCTGATGCCGAGGCCGAGGAGGACGAGGACGCTCTTGCGATGGCGATTCACGCGAGCCCCGCTCCCGGACAAGATGAGGACGAGGAGAACAACGAAGGGATAGACGAGGCTACCGAGGAAGTCGCGGGCGCGGAAGAAGCGGCGGTTCTCGAAAGCAAGCGGCGACCCGCCCGCGGCGTAGGTGACCCCGGCGAGCTCGAAGAGGACGATGACCTCGTTGGCGAGCTTGAGGAAGTTGATGTCGAGACCGAAGACGAGGAGCCCGCGGACGAAACGGATGAAGAGGATTTCGGCGCGGACGAGGAGGACGGGGATGCCTCCGGCTACGTGGAAGATGATGAGGACGATGAACTGAGGGACGTTTTCGATGACGACGAGGATGACTCCGACGACGATGATGACGAGCGCGCGTAGCATGCAGGAGAGGAGGAGAGGCCGGTGCTAGACGTTAACAACTTCGACAAGATTCGTATTGGCCTCGCGTCCCCTGAGCAGATCAGGCAATGGTCGAGTGGCGAGGTGAAAAAGCCGGAGACGATCAACTACCGGACGCTCAAGCCCGAGCGCGAGGGGCTTTTCTGCGAGAAGATCTTCGGGCCCACCAGGGACTGGGAGTGCCATTGCGGCAAGTACAAGAGGGTCCGGTATAAGGGAATCGTCTGCGACAAGTGCGGCGTCGAGGTGACCCGTTCCAAGGTACGGCGTGAGCGTCTCGGCCACATCGAGCTTGCGGCGCCCGTGACGCACATATGGTACTTCAAAGGCATTCCCAGCCGGATGGGGTTGCTCCTCGACATGTCTCCGCGCGCTCTCGAAAAGGTCGTGTACTTCGCGTCCTACATCGTGATCGACCCGGGAGACACTCCGCTTACGAAGAAGCAGTTACTCTCGGAGGCGGAGTACCGCGAGCACCGCGAGCGGTTCGGAAACCTGTTCGAGGCCGGCATGGGCGCGGAAGCTATAAAGAAACTGCTCGAGGAGATCGACCTTGACGAGCTCGCGGAGGAGTTGCGCGCCGAGATACGCGATTCCTCCGGCCAGAAGAGGCTGCGGGCCACGAGGCGTCTGGAGGTAGTGGAGGCGTTCCGCAAGTCCGGAAACCGGCCGGAGAGGATGGTCCTCGACGTCATCCCGGTGATCCCTCCTGACCTCCGTCCGATGGTGCAGCTGGACGGCGGGAGGTTCGCCACCTCTGACCTCAACGACCTTTACAGGAGGGTCATCAATAGGAACAACCGTCTGAAGAGGCTGCTGGAGCTCAAGGCGCCCGACATCATCGTGAGAAACGAAAAGCGCATGCTCCAGGAGGCGGTGGACGCCCTCATCGACAACGGGCGGCGTGGGAGGCCGGTCACGGGCCCGGGAAGCCGTCCTCTCAAGTCGCTCTCGGACATGCTCAAGGGAAAGCAGGGGCGCTTCCGTCAGAATCTCCTTGGCAAGCGCGTTGACTACTCGGGCCGGTCGGTCATCGTTGTCGGGCCCGAGCTCAAGCTTCACCAGTGCGGCCTTCCCAAGGAGATGGCGCTGGAGCTCTTCAAGCCTTTCGTGATGAAGAAGCTCGTGGACCGGGGTTACGCCCACAACATCAAGAGCGCCAAGCGAATGGTGGAGAGGGTCCGCGATGAGGTTTGGGACGTGCTCGAAGAGGTCATCAAGGACCACCCGGTGCTGCTCAACCGTGCACCGACCCTGCACCGCCTGGGCATACAGGCGTTCGAGCCCGTGCTCGTCGAGGGTAAGGCCATAAAGATCCACCCGCTGGTGTGCGCGGCGTACAACGCGGACTTCGACGGCGACCAGATGGCCGTTCACGTGCCACTCTCCGCGGAGGCGCAGGCCGAGGCGAGGCTTCTCATGCTCTCGGTGAACAACCTGCTGTCGCCCGCGCATGGCAAGCCCATCGCTACTCCCGGGCAGGACCTGGTTCTCGGCTGCTATTACCTGACGTTGGAGCAACAGGGGGCGAAAGGCGAGGGCAAGGTCTTTGGCAGCCCCGACGAGGCGATGATGGCTTACAGCGAGGGAGCTTTGTCGCTGCACGCGCGCATTGCCGTGAGGATGCCCGCGGGGAAGAACGTCCTCGGGATGAGCGAGGAAGACAGGAAGCGGAAGCTTCTCGTTACCACGGTCGGGAAGCTCATCTTCAACACGATATTCCCGGACGACTTCCCGTACATCAACGACGCCGTGGAGAACGCGGTGGACGAAAGGGTGTTCACCGGCACCGTCGTCGATGTTCAGGGAGGCACGCCGCTTACAGCACAGATGCGAGAGGCTCCCGCCACTCGGCCGACGAGCAAGGGCTTCCTTGCGCATCTCGTCGCGATGTGCCAGCGCAAGTACGGGAACACGAAGACCGCTGAGATCCTCGATAACCTCAAACGCATCGGGTACAGGTACGCGACGCAGTCCGGGACGACCGTGGGCATCGAGGACATCAACATTCCGCCGGAGAAACAAGAGATCATCCGGGAGACCGAAAAGAAGATCGAGGCCATCGAGCAGCAGCACAAGCGGGGGCTCATCACCAGCGACGAGCGATACCAGCTGGTGATCGACCGCTGGACCGAGGCCCGGGAGAAAGTCCAGGAAGCCATGCTGGCCCACCTCGACAAGTTCAATCCGGTTTACATGATGGCTACCTCAGGAGCCCGAGGCAACATCTCGCAGCTGAGCCAGCTCGCGGGGATGAGGGGCCTTGTGGCGGACCCGTCAGGGCGGACCATCGACTTCCCCATCAAGGCTAACTTCCGCGAAGGCCTGACGGTGCTCGAATACTTCAGCTCGACCCACGGCACGCGCAAGGGTCTTGCGGACACGGCGCTTCGGACCGCTGACTCGGGTTATCTGACGCGGCGTCTCGTGGACGTGGCTCAGGACGTGATCGTCCGGGAGGAAGACTGTGGCACGGACGACGGCATAGTAGTGAGCGCCATCCGGCAGGGTGATGATGTTGTCGAGACCCTGCGTGAGCGGGCGCTGGGCCGGGTCGCCGCCGAGGACGTCGTGCACCCCAAGACCGGGGAGGTGCTTGTGAGGGCCGGCGAGGAGATCCTCGAGGAGCACGCCAAGGCGATAGAGCTTGCCGGCATCGAGGAGGTCAAGGTCCGCTCGCCGCTCACTTGCCGCACCAGGTACGGTGTGTGCGCGAGATGCTACGGACGTAACCTCGCGACCGGAAGGATGGTGGAGGTGGGCGAGGCCGTCGGCATAATCGCGGCCCAGTCCATCGGCGAGCCGGGCACGCAGCTCACCATGAGGACGTTCCACACGGGCGGCGTCGCGGGCGACGACATCACCCACGGCCTGCCGAGGGTGGAGGAGCTCTTCGAGGCGCGCAAGCCCAAGGGCCAGGCGATCATCAGCGAAGTCGATGGCGTGGTGCGTATCACGGAGGCCAAGGGCACGCGGAAAGTCATCGTCCGCACCGATGAGGGCGAGGAAAAGGTGTATACGGTACCCTACGGCGCGCGGCTCGAGGTCAAGGATGGAGACAGAGTGTATGCGGGCGACCAGATCACCGAGGGGTCATTGAACCCCCATGACATCCTGAGGGTCAAAGGCGTCCGGGCTGTGCAGAACTACCTTGTGCGCCAGGTGCAGGATGTGTACAGGTCGCAGGGAGTCGAGATCAACGACAAACACATAGAGGTGGTCATCCGCCAGATGCTTCGCAAGGTGCGGGTGGATGACCCGGGCGACACCGACCTCCTCATGGGTGGGCTCGTGGATATGTTCGATTTCGAGGACGAGAACCGGCGGGTTGTCGAGGCCGGCGGTCGTCCGGCCACGGCGAGGCCCGTGATCCTCGGGATCACGAAGGCGTCCCTCGCGACCGACAGCTTCTTGTCCGCGGCGTCGTTCCAGGAAACGACGCGAGTGCTCACCGAGGCGTCGATCAAGGGGCGCACCGATCCCCTAATCGGGCTGAAGGAAAACGTGATTATCGGGAAGCTCATCCCGGCCGGGACGGGGATGGCTCGCTACCGGAACGTCAAGCTCCTATTGCCTGAAGAAGTGCGGACGGGTGAGGAGGAGGCCGCTCCTGTCGAAGCGGGGGCGGAGCCTGCAGAGCCAGCCGAGGCCAAAGCCGGCAAGGATGGCGAGGCGGAGACGGCGGGAGAGGCTGAGACCACCGCGGAGGCCGAGGTTGGTGAGGCGCGCGAATCGGATCTCCTTGAGGACGTTTACGACGCTGGCGGTCCTACCTTAGAATCCGTAGGCACCGCACCCGGGGCGACGAGCCGGGCACTCGGGGAGTTTTCACAAGCCAGGGCCAACGCTGAAACGAAGGACGGCGCCGGGCACGGTGAGGCGTGAACGCGCGGCCGAAAAGGCCGACGACGCCCGAGGGAAGGGACCTCAAGACCCGGGAAACGAAGTCCCAAGCAAACCTCAAGCCGCGAAGTATTCTTGACAGGGCTATGGGGCGATGCTAAAATGTGAACGTGTGCGGAAAAGCCGTGTCCTCGGGTGTCTTGGGTCTGGGAGAGGAGCTCCAGGGAGGAGAGAAGACGCAAGATGTCCCACGATGAGTTGAGGATGGCGAAGCGTAAGGCTGTTGGCACGAAGCAAACCATCAAGGCTCTCGAAAGGGGAGAAGCAAGAGTCATCTATCTGGCCAGGGATGCTGAGGAGCGGGTCATAAAGAACGTAATAGAGTTGTGCAAGGCAAATGGTGTCAAGGTCGTCCACGTAGATACCATGGCGCAACTCGGGAAAGCATGCGGTATAGAAGTAGGCGCGGCCTCAGCCGCAATCCTGGTGGATTAAAGCCGGGGTCAAAGGACCGAAGGAGACGATCCTGCATGCCCCTTGCACCCTGAGGTGGAAGGGGCATGTTCTGTGTATGGAGGACTCAAGGGAAGGAGGTGCCAGGTCGCATGCCAACCATCAGTCAACTAGTACGCAAAGGCCGCGAAAAGGTTGCGGAAAAGTCCTCGGCGCCAGCGCTCAGGTGGCATTACAACTCTTTCACCCGGCGGTCGGAGTACACAGCGAAGGGGTCCCCCCAGAAAAGGGGAGTGTGTACCGTGGTGAGAACGACCACGCCCAAGAAGCCCAACTCCGCGCTTCGCAAGATCGCGCGTGTGCGGCTCACCAACGGGCTCGAGGTGACGGCGTACGTTCCGGGGATAGGCCATAACCTGCAGGAGCACTCCGTGGTGCTCATCAGGGGCGGCAGGGTCAAGGATCTCCCCGGTGTTCGGTACCACATCATCCGCGGCACGCTCGACGCCGCCGGAGTCGCAAATCGAAAGAAGGGGCGCTCAAAGTACGGAGCCAAGCGTCCAAAGGCGTAGCAATGATTCTCAAGTAAAGCGGCCGGAGAACGACCGCGGGACGAAAGTCGCGCGCGTAGGTCCATCCCGGCGGCCGGCAGCATAGGCCGGCGAGGGTAGTCAGATACTATAAGGAATGCGTTTGGGAAAGGAGGGGTGCGGATGCCCAGGAGGGGCGGAGTGGTGAAACGTGAGCCCGTGCCAGACCCGGTGTTCCAAAACGTCCTCGCGGCTCAGATGATCAATAAGCTACTTCTCAGGGGTAAGAAGGGCGTTGCGGAGTCCATATTTTACGGCGCCATGGACATTGTTCGGGAAAAGAGCGGCAAGGATCCGATGGAGGTTTTCGAGCGGGCGGTCAAGAACGTCATGCCCGTCCTCGAGGTAAGGCCCCGGAGGGTCGGCGGGTCCACCTATCAGGTGCCGATGGAGGTGCGCCCCGAAAGGCGCACGGCGCTCGCGCTGCGCTGGCTCGTGCAGAACGCTCGAGCAAGGTCGGAGAGGAGCATGGCCGAGAAACTCGCGGGCGAGATTCTCGACGCGTCGGCTGGCCAGGGGGCTTCCGTGAAGAAGAGGGAAGACACCCACAGGATGGCCGAGGCCAACAAAGCGTTCGCTCATTACAGATGGTAGGTCTTTCTTCTGGAGTCGCAGGTGGCATAGGATTTGGGGCGGAACTTGTGTCCAGCTTCCCACTTGACGTTCGCTGCGAGAAAGGAGGGGATGGAAGGTGGGCGAAAGGTTCCCACTTGAAAGGACAAGGAACATCGGTATAATGGCACACATCGACGCCGGGAAAACCACAACCACCGAGCGCATCCTCTTCTATACCGGGCGCGTGCACAGGATAGGGGAAGTGGACGAAGGCGCGGCGACCATGGATTGGATGGTCCAGGAACAAGAGCGCGGGATCACGATCACCGCTGCGGCCACCACGTGCTTCTGGAAGGGTCATCGCATAAACATTATAGACACGCCCGGGCACGTGGACTTCACTATGGAGGTTGAGCGGTCGCTTCGTGTGCTGGATGGCGCGATCGCGGTGCTGTGCGCTGTGGGTGGTGTGGAGCCGCAGACGGAGACTGTATGGCGGCAGGCCGACCGGTACCACGTTCCGAGGATCGTCTTCGTAAACAAGATGGATCGGATCGGAGCGGATTTCGACCACGCGGTGAGCATGGTCCACGAAAGGCTGGGTGCGCTCGGTGTTCCGATCCAGATGCCTATAGGGTGCGAGGAAGGCTTCAAGGGCGTCGTGGACCTCGTCGAGCGCAAGGCCGTGGTTTACCTCGACGACCTCGGCATGCAGATGGAGGTGACAGACATACCTCCCGAGATGCGCGAGGAAGCAATGAGACGCCGCGAGGAGCTCATCGAGGCCCTCGCTGACACCGACGACCACATAATGGCCAAGTACATCGAAGGCGAGGAGATCTCCGCCGCTGAACTCAAGCTGGCGCTGCGCCGGGCGACTCTCGCGGTGAAGGTAGTCCCGGTGCTTTGCGGGGCGGCGTTCCGTAACAAAGGTGTCCAGCCCCTTCTCGATGCGGTGGTGGACTATCTCCCGGCGCCGATCGATCTTCCCCCGGTAAGGGGAACCAACCCAAAGACCGGCGAGGAAGAAGAGAGGGCGGCAGACGATAATGAGCCGCTCTCCGCTCTCGCGTTCAAGATAGCGGCAGACCCGTACGTGGGCAAGCTTACGTATTTCCGGATATACTCGGGTGTCGTGCGGGCTGGGTCGTACGTCTACAACGCGACGAAAGGCAAGAGGGAGAGGCTCGCGCGCATACTCCTGATGCACGCAAATCACCGCGAAGACGTGGACACGGCGCGCGCGGGGGACATCGTCGCGGCGGTGGGCTTCAGGGAGGTCACAACCGGCGACACGCTCAGCGATGAAGAGAGGCCGATAATCCTGGAAGCCATCGAGTTTCCGGAGCCCGTCATATCGGTGGCGGTGGAGCCGAAGACCAAGTCCGACGAGGACAAACTTGGCGCTGCGCTTGCCAAGTTGGCTGAGGAGGACCCAACATTTCACGTCCGGCAGGACCCTGAGACCGGGCAGACCGTGATCTCGGGCATGGGCGAGCTTCACCTGGAGATCATCATCGATAGGCTCGTCCGCGAGTTCAAGGTCGAAGCGAATGTGGGCAAGCCACAGGTATCGTACAGGGAAACCATACGGTCCACTGTGGAGAGCGAGGGCAGATTCATCAGGCAAACGGGCGGCAGAGGGCAATACGGCCACGTGAAGGTGGTGCTTTCCCCCCTGCCTGCGGGAAGCGGGTTCGAGTTCGAGGACCGGGTCGCCGGGGGAGCTATACCCAAGGAATTCATCCCGGCGGTCGAGGCTGGTGCCCGCGAGGCCATGGAGTCCGGGGTGCTTGCAGGCTACCCACTGGTAGATATGAAGGTGACGCTCTTCGACGGGTCATACCACGAGGTGGATTCGTCTGAAATGGCCTTCAAGATAGCGGCGTCCATGGCCGTGAAAGACGGGGCGAGGCGGGCCAACCCGGTGTTGCTGGAGCCTCTGATGCGCATGGAAGTGGTCATCCCGGAGGAGTTCACCGGGGATGTCATCGCGGACATCAGCGCCAGGCGTGGCAGGGTGCAGGGTATGGAGAGGCGAGGTCCGTCCCAGATCATCCGGGCTCACGTGCCTCTTGCGGAGACGTTCGGGTACGCCACTGACCTGCGGTCGCTTACGCAGGGGAGAGGAACCTACGTCATGCATTTCATGCGTTATGAGGAGGTTCCCGCGCAGATCGCTGAGGCCGTGTCTGCGCGCGGGAGGTACTCGTGATAAAGTGAAGACCTATGCCAAGGGAGGATGACTTGAGAATGGCCAAGCAAAAGTTTGAGAGGACAAAGCCGCATGTGAACGTGGGGACCATCGGGCACATCGACCACGGCAAGACCACTTTGACCTCGGCGATCACGCTGGTCCTGAGCAAGCACGGCAAGGCCGTCTACAAAAAGTTCGAGGAAATCGACAACGCTCCCGAGGAGAGGGAGCGCGGCATCACCATCTCCACGTGCCACGTGGAGTACGAGACCGACAAGAGGCACTATGCACACGTTGACTGCCCCGGCCACGCCGACTACATCAAGAACATGATCACCGGCGCGGCGCAGATGGACGGCGCCATCCTCGTGGTAAGCGCCGAGGACGGCCCGATGCCTCAGACGAGGGAGCACGTGTTGCTCGCGAGGCAGGTTGGCGTGCCTTACATTGTGGTCTTCTTGAACAAGGTCGACAGGATGGAGGGGGAGGAGGAGCTCATCGACCTCGTCGAGATGGAGGTCAGGGAGATCCTCTCCAAGAACGAGTTCCCGGGCGACGAGATCCCGTTCGTGAGGGGCTCCGCTCTCAAGGCGCTTGAGTGCGGCTGCGGGAGCAGAGACTGCAAGTGGTGCGGCAGCATCATGAAGCTCATGGACGCAGTCGACGATTACGTTGCCACGCCGCAGCGTGAGGTAGACAAGCCGTTCCTGATGCCTGTGGAGGACGTGTTCTCCATCACCGGCCGCGGCACCGTGGCCACAGGTAGAGTGGAGCGGGGCACCGTCAAGGTCGGCGACGAGGTGGAGATCATCGGGCTCAGCGACGAAGTAAGGAAGACGGTGGTCACCGGGGTGGAGATGTTCCGCAAGACCCTCGATATGGGGCAGGCTGGTGACAACATCGGCGTGCTCCTCAGGGGCATCGACAAGGACGAGATCGAGAGGGGCCACGTGCTGGCGAAGCCCGGATCGATCACACCTCACACCAAGTTCACCGCCGAGGTGTACGTGCTGAGCAAGGAGGAAGGCGGCCGTCACACGCCGTTCTTCACCGGGTACCGGCCTCAGTTCTACTTCAGGACGACCGACGTGACCGGCACTGCAGTCCTTCCTGAGGGAGTGGAGATGGTCATGCCTGGCGACAACATCAGGATGACCATCGAGCTCATCACGCCCATCGCCATGGAGGAGGGGCTCCGGTTCGCTATCCGCGAGGGCGGGCGCACCGTCGGCAAGGGCGTGGTC
>JBLNCC010000082.1:0-20423 GCA_050260395.1 Betaproteobacteria bacterium | reverse complement strand
CCGCCTACTTCCACAAGCGTCACGCTGCCCCTGCCCTCAAGCGTCATTACGTCCGAAGGCTTCACCGCGAACGATGGGTCCAGCCTTTGGACGCCGTTTACTTTCACACGACCCCGCCGGATCTCCTCGGCCATCGCCGTGCGGGACGTGCCAAACCCCAGGCTGGCCACGGCGTCCAACCGTAACCTCGCGACCGTGCCCTTCACGGCCTTCCCGCGCCCCGCCGCCCTGTGCTCATCCCGCCCGCCCGCGCCGTCTCCCCTCGCCTCTTCCCCGATCAACGAGACATCGCCCCCTCCGTCTCTCCCGACCGTTCACCGCCGCTCGAAGATGGTGGACGAGGTCGCGGCCACCTCCCCTTTCGAGGGAAGGTCGAGACCGATCTCGAAATTGCTTGGAGTGAAGAGGAATATGCCGTCCCCCACCTTCTGCATGCTTCCGTCGAGTGCATAGGCCGCGCCCCCCGCGAAATCCAGGACTCGTCGGGCAAGATCGCGGTCGAGCTCCGATACGCTGATTATCACTGGACGCCGTTTCTTGAGGTGGTCGAGGATCCCGGGGATATCATCGAAGGCACGGGGCTCGGTCACCACCAGCTTCGCCTTGGCCGGCTGCGGCAACGGAACCACCCCGCGGCCGCGGCCATGCCTCGGCTGCGCCGCCACACGCTCTGTTTCGAGAAGGCGCTGGTCGTACAGGACTTCGTTCTCGTCCTCGGCTTCTTCCTCCTGGACCTCCCCGAAGCCCATGAAGTCCAGGATCCTGTCGATAAAGCCCTTCCTCACAACATCGCCTCCCCCCGCCTGGGCCCGAAGATGCCCGTGCCGATCCGCACGATAGTAGCGCCTTCCTCCACTGCAACCTCGAAGTCCTGTGTCATTCCCATGGACAAGCACACTTTGCCAGCCTTGAAGAGGCCCTCGTCTTGTATTCTCCCGCAGATCTCCCTCGCCATGCGAAAGTACGGCCGCGCGTCCTCCTTCGTTTCGACCACGGGGGCGATCGCCATTACCCCCGCGAGCCGAAGCCTATCAAGGGCCGCCACCTGTCTCGCCAGGGCCACCGCAGCGTCGGGGTCCACGCCGAACCTGGACGGTATGCCGGACACGTTGATCTCGACGAGGCACTCCACGACCTTGTCCAGCCTCTCCGCGACCCGCTCAATCTCGCACGCGAGCCTCCAAGAGTCCAGTGAGTGGATGAGGCTGAAGATCTCAAGGGCCGCCTTGACCTTGTTGGTCTGAAGGTGACCGATGAGATGCCACGCAACGGGCTTCCCGTCCACGCGCGCCCCGAGAACGGCGAACTTCCGGCTCGCCTCCTGCACGCGATTCTCGCCGATAATGGATATCCCAGCCCGGACCGCCTCACGTATCGCCTCGGGCCCAACGGTTTTCGTGACCGCTACGATCTCCACGTCGCGCGGGTCTCGACCGGCCCTTGCGGCAGCTTCGGTTATCCTCTGCCGGACGGACTCGAGCATAGAAGCGATGCCAGTCAATCGCTTTCCGCCTCCAGACAGGTATGAATTCGGGCGTCCCACCGCGGCTTTAGGTGAGGGTGCGCTAGTCTTTGCCCCATTTCCAGTAGGTGCCGGGTTGCCGGTGTTGCACTCGGGGACGGCGCCCCAAGCGGGGCGCCTTGACAAAACCCAGCCCGTCGGGCGGATGGCCGGGTTTTGACACCCCTCATGCAATCACAGGCAACTCCTCCCACAAGTGGGGAGCATTTCTGCACGAGACTGTTGATGTTTCCCACATTAGGGCAACACGGCTCAGTTGAATCGCGCAAAACCATCGCCTTGCTCAGCCAAACTGGCAGGTACTGGGGAAGCTCAACAGTCTCCTGCACCCCTGCTTAGCGCCAGACGGTGATGCGCGCCTCGTGCACCACGGACGGGTTCGTGAGGACGCGCTCGCCTTCCTTGAGGCCGCGAACCACGACGGTATCCTGGTCGCCGCCCACGATCTCCACCGGCTTCCTCACAACCCCAAGGTTCACGGGAACATAAACCAGGTAATCCTCGCCGCTCTGCACAACCGCCCGCCGCGGGATCGTAAGCCCCGAGCAAGTCCTCGTCACGAGCTTCACGCGAACCCGTCGCGCGGCGCAAAGTTCCTGAGGAAACCCGGACACCTCGACCAGCACCGTCCGATCTCCCGAAGGCGTGGGATCGCCCTGGGATACGACGCGCGCGGGGAAGAGGTTGTTGTCAGATGTGGAACCGAATGCGACCCGGACCCGCGACGACGCCAGGACACTAGCATCTTCACTGGAAAGGACCGCTAGCACCAGCAGACGGTAGTTGTTGATGAGCCGGAAAACCGGCTCCCCCTCGGCGACCTCCGAACCGTCGCACACGGACACGGGCGACGTCACCAGTGACCGGACGCGGTCTGGCGCCACGGCTTGGGCGGACGACGGCGTGAGCAAGTTCTCCAAGCCGTCAAGCTCAAAGCTGACCACTCCGGGCACCTTCGCGCGGAGCTCACACACAGCCTGCCGGTACGCCCTCTCGCGCTCTTGGACCTTAGCAGCGAGAGCTTGCCCGCGCGCCTTGAGGGCCTTCTCCTCCTCATCCAGGCGCCGAGACGCCGCGGCAAGCGCAGTATTCGCACGCGCGAGCGCCGCCTTGTGGTTTTCCTCGGCAGACGCGTCGTGAGACGCCCTTGCGCGGTCCAACGCGCGTTTTTCGTTCTCAACCTCCAGTTTGCACGAGTCAACCTCGTTCTTCACCTCGGCGAGCCTCGCTCGGGCATATGCGTCGAATCTGGTGAGCTCCTCCTTGGCCTCTGTAAGCGGCGGCTCGAGCTGCTGCCTAGTCTCTTCCCTGCTGATCTCGGCTACGACCGTCCCGGCCTTCACGCGCTCGCCCTCTGCCACCAGCAGGCTCACCTTGCCCCCGATCGGCGCCACGAACACTGTCTCGTCGCGCACGACCACCGCCTCGGTATCGAAGCCTTCCTGGACCGATCCCCAAGCTGCCCGGGCACACTCCAGCCGCCTCTCAAACGCCGATATGGTTGTGGCCTTGCGAAGCGACCACACCGCAAGGCTGATGACGGCGAGCACGAGCACGACCCCGCCGACGACGAGCGATCTCAGCCGGCGCCGCGCTGCCCGATCACCCCGGGCGGACCGCACGGTAGGCACCTTGCGCGCCTCCGGAGCTGCGCCGCCTGAGTCGCCTACAACCCTCAGATCTGAGCGGCGCACGCCCGGCGTTTCGGGCCCTCGCCTTCCACGCCCGCCGGCGGTACTGCGTCTTTCGTCGCGAGTCCTGGCGCGACGCACAACCCGATACCCCCTATACAGCGATACAGTTTCTACAGCCCGAGCTCAAGTCCTGCCTCGACGGAGCTAGCGCTGGCAACTTGTGTTCGTCGCGATCCGAAGCCGTACGACAGCGCTAGACCGAGCGTCCCACGCTTCGACAAGCCTGGAAAATCGTCTCAGGGCTACCCGCGGATGAAGAGCAGCGCGGCCATGCGTCCGGTTGTGCCCCGGGCGCCCCTGTATGAGAAGAAGAGGTCTTGCCTGCAGGACGTACAGAAGGTTGAGGTGAAAATGCCGCCGGGCGGGAGCCCGGCCATCTCCAGCTCTCTTCGGCAGGCTCCCTTCAGGTCCAGCCGAAAGCGATCCCGTGTCACTTGGCGAACCACGTCGCAGCTACATGCCCCGGCACAGCACGCCTCCGCGACCTCCCTGCCGACTTCGTAACAGCACGCGCCTATGGATGGGCCGATGCCCGCCAGCAAATCATGGGGGTCCAGGTCGAACGCTCGGCACATCGCCTCCACGGCCTTTGCCGGAGCCCGGCGCGCAATACCGCGCCATCCGGCGTGCACGAGCCCCACGGCCTGGCCCGAACGGTGCACCAGGAACACGGGGACG
The DNA here is from genome assembly GCA_050260395.1 of Betaproteobacteria bacterium. Classification (GTDB taxonomy): domain Bacteria; phylum Bacillota; class SHA-98; order UBA4971; family UBA4971; genus UBA6256. Next base: position 16,529 of record JBLNCC010000082.1, on the reverse strand, counting down.
CAGTCCGCCACGTAGGAGGAGATCACGGTTCCCGGGGATGCCGTGACAAGACAGTCGGTCGATGGTATGCCCGGGGACCACGGCGACCAGTCCCGTCCGTGGTCCTCTGGACCCACCACTGCGACCGCATCTCCGTGGACTTGCTCACCGGCCACCAGCGAACCCCCGGGCGCCCCGATCGCCGAAAGAGCCAGTCTCCGGTTCTCGCGCACCCGGCTTGGGTCATCGCCAACGTGAAAACCCATGTTGAGCGTGGCGAACGGCCCCTCGCTCAGCCCACCAAGCCTCGTGGTGAAGGCGTGAGACACCGTCCCGAGCGCCTCGATCTCCGGAAACACCAAGTACTCCACGCCGTTCGAAAAACGCGCCTCCAACTCGCGTGCAACCCCCGTCGAAAGGCACGGCTCCGTACCATCGCGAGGCTCCGGCGTCATCGCAAGCCGCCGATGACGACCGCGACCTACCTCGACCCGCCATAAATCGCGACCTCGTCATACCCTGAGCTCAGGTCCACGACCGAGCCGAGCATGAGCGAGCCTTTCACGTCTATGATACGCTGGTTCCTCGACCCCCGAAACGCTATCGACGTATCCCTCTCGCGCTCCACGTATGGGCCGTCCACTAGGATGTCGCTGACCTCCAGGAGCTCGCGCCAAGCCCATGGTGCATCAGGGCTTGTCAGGGCTTCCCACGTGTACCCGGTGTACGTGACGATGTTCAGCCCAAGGAGCTTCAGGCGCCGGCCCAGGAGCGCGAACCCCTCTGCCTGCGCAAAGGGCTCTCCTCCACTAAACGTGACCCCGCGAACTATAGGCGTGAGCCTCATCCGCGCTATGACCTCGTCCAGGCTGAACATGCGCCCGCCCGCGGAATCGTGTGTCTCGGGGTTGTGGCACCCCTTGCACCGGTGCGGGCATCCTTGCGCGAAAACGACCGCACGTATCCCGGGGCCGTCAACCACGCTTTCCCTCGTGATCCCGGCAAGCCTGAGCATCAAGTCTGCCATAGTAGTCCCCCCGCCCTGCCGCTGCGCGCGGCGACCGGCCTAGAAGCGTCGAGATGCATGCGGCCGCCTCAAAACGTGAGATGGGGCTTACGCGCAGCGAGCTCGGCGCGCTTAGCGTCGTTGAACCTGTCGATGGTGGAGAGATACCCGGTTATGCGCCTGACCCTTCTTATGTCGGGCGACCCGCACTTGGGGCACGTGTCCTCGATGATCCCCGAATAAGAGCACGACCTGCACTCGTCTATGGGGAAGTTGATTCCGCCGTATCCCACATCGCAGCTGGCCATGTGCTGCACTATGGCCTCGACCGCATCGGGATTGTGAACGGGCGGAGACGAAAGCTCCACGTAGGAGATGTGTCCGGCGTTGGTGTACTTGTGGTACTGGCCCTCGATCCCTATCTTCTCGTACATGCTTATCTCGAAATCCACAGGCACGTGAAAACTGTTCGTGTAGAATTCCTTGTCGGTGACCCCTGGGACGACGCCGAATCTCTTGCGGTCGAGAGCCACAAACCTCCCCGAAAGGCCTTCGGCGGGGGTCGCAAGGAGCGTGTAATTGAGGTCATGGATTTCAGCGGCCTCGTCCACGCGTTCCCGCATGAACGCGACGATCTCGAGGCCGAGCCTCTGAGCTTCATCGCTCTCGCCATGGTGCGCCCCAACCAAGATCTTGAGAGCCTCCGCGAGCCCGATGAACCCTATCGACAGCGTGCCGTGTTTGATGGCAGGCTCGATGCAATCGTCTGGGCCAAGGTCCTTGGAGCCCAGGTAGAGACCTTGTCCCATCAGGAAGGGCATGTCCTTCACTTTCAGCTTGCGTTGCACGTTATACCGGTGATAAAGCTGCCTCGCGGCGAGGCGCATGACCTCTGATAGCCCGGCGAAGAACCTATCTATGTCGCCCCTCGACTGGAGCGCCACCCGCGGCAGGTTGACCGACGTGAACGAAAGGTTCCCACGGCCCGTCGTCACCTCGGGGCCGTGCCGGTTGCCTATGACTCTCGTGCGGCATCCCATGTACGCCACCTCCGAGCCGTACTTCCGGTTGAACGACGAATCCATGAAGGAAAACGTCGGGTTCATCCGGCGGCTCGCCACTCGCACTGCCAGTTTGAACAGGTCGTAGTTCGGGTCGCCGGGCTTCATGTTCACGCCATCCTTCACCCTAAAGATGATGTTAGGGAATATCGGATTCTCCCCGCGTCCAAGGCCTTTTTCAAAAGCCAGCAGCAAGCAGCGGGTGACCATCCTCCCGGCCTCGCTTTGATCGCACCCGAGATTGATCGAGGAAAAGGGCACCTGCGACCCGGCCCGGCTGTGCATGGAGTTGAGGTTGTACACCAAGGCCTCCATGGCCTGAAAGACCTCATCCTCGGGATGGCCCTCCATGAATGGCGCGAGATCGCGGTCGAAGAACCCGAACGACTGCCCGCCGTGCATGTCGTTCTGGGAGCTCTGAAGGATGATGGCCGCGAGAGCCGCCGCGGACGCAGGCCGCTTCGGGGGTCGTATGTACCCGTGACCCGTGCTGAAACCGTTTGACAGGAGTTCGTACAAGGGTATTTGCACGCACGTCAGCGTCTTGCCGTACCAGTCGAGGTCGTGGATGTGGATGTCCCCTTCCAGGTGCGCCCGGGCGATGTCCTCGGGGATGAGCCTGTGCAGATAGTAGTGACGGCTTGCTGCGGACGCGATCTGCAGCATTTTCGCAGAGGGCGAATTCCCCACGTTGGCGTTCTCGCGGTTCGTCTCCACCAAGATGTCGGCCACGACGTCCATGAGCTCGGCCTTCGCCTCACGAATCCGCGTGCGCTTATCGCGATATAGAATGTAGGCCTTGGCCACCTTGGCATGGCCAGCCTCAATGAGAACGCGCTCGACGATGTCTTGGACGCCCTCGACGGTCGGAATGGCGCCCACGCACTCGTCTGCCACGTGCCAGAGCACCCTCGCTGTGAGCTCCTCTGCGAGCCTCGGGTTCTCCTCGTCAACAGCGCGCATTGCCTTGCTGATCGCGTTCAGTATCTTCGTCTCGTCGAACGGCACTATCCTGCCGTCCCGTTTCTGGATGCTCGTGAACACCCTGGCCGGCCTCGCGAATCTCGTCCTCTCACCGCCGTCCCCGCTATCTATGCCCTGCATATCCACTCCCGTCCCAGTAGCCCTTACCGCCACTCGAAGCTCACCTCTCCACTGACAGCCGAGCCCCTCGCGGCCCGAAGCTGAAACCCGCCTCTCCCGCGCCGCGCCGAGCCCTCTATTCCTCGTTCAGGAGCTTCTTCAGCTCGTCCATGAACGTATCGATATCCTTGAACTCGCGATAGACGGAGGCGAAGCGCACGTAGGCGACCTTGTCGAGGTCGCGCAGCCTGCGGATGACCATCTCGCCGATCTCCCGGCTCGACACCTCGCGTTCCAGGCGCCCGCGCAGCTCCCGCTCGACATCGCTCGTTACCTCCTCCAGCACGCTCATGGGAACGGGCCGTTTCTGGCACGCTTTCATGAGGCCGGTCAGGATCTTATTACGATTGAACGGTTCGCGCCTGCCGTCCTTTTTCACCACCATCAGCGGCACTTCGTCAACGACCTCGTAAGTCGTGAACCTGCGCCCGCACGACATGCATTCTCGCCGACGCCGGATCGCCGATCCCTCCTCGGTCGCGCGCGAGTCGATCACCCTGCTGTCGGGATGGCCGCAGTACGGGCACTTCATGACTATCCTCCTAGGTGCGGGAGGCGCCTGTGTCGTTCGCTTGTCCGGCGCCCCGGTCGTCGTCCGGGCACTCGACGAGCACCAGGGTCGAGGCTATCGCCGAAGCCCTTGGCGCCCGGTGACCCTCGATGCCGCCACGCACGACGTCTCTGCCAGCATCTATATATTGTGGCCAGTTATTATTATAGTGCCCAACATATTGTATGTCCAACCCGGTTTCGCCACCGCTCTGCGCGGGAACGCCCGATGCCACGAGCCTACTCCTCGGGGCAGTCGTTATCTCACTCTTGCTGCGTAGGCGTACATCCTGTCTATGTGAGGATGCGTTAGTCCTTGCCCCATTTCTAGTAGTTGCCGGGCTGCCGGTGTTGCACTCGGGGATGGCGCCCCAAGCAGGGCACCTTGACAGAGTCCGGCCCATTAGGCCAGTGGCCGGATTCTGACACCCCTCGTGCAATCACCGGCAACCCCTCCTAAAAGTCGGGAGCATTTCCACACCCTCACTTAGCGTACGGGGTCGAGCCCGCGCACGCTCACCCCTCCTCCACCAGGACCCTCCTCCCCTCGAGTCTCACCCGGCCCTCTGCAACAGCCCGGACGCACTCCACGAGGAGCTCGTGCTCTTGCTCGAGGATACGGGCAGAGAGCGACTCCACGGTGTCGTCGGGCATCACCGGGACCACCCGTTGGCCTAATATCGGCCCCGTGTCCACTCCTTCATCTACGAAGTGCACCGTGCAACCGCTATACTTGACCCCGTACTCCAGCGCCTGGCGCTGAGCTTCCAAGCCGCGGAACGCGGGGAGCAGCGACGGATGTATGTTGATGACCCGGCCCGGGAACGCTTCGAGAAACGTCCTGCCGAGGACCCTCATGAAGCCCGCCAGGACCACTAGGTCCGGTCCGAACCCCTTTACCGTGCGAACCAGGGCCTGCTCGAACGCCGCACGCGAAGCAAAAGCGTCGCGCGTGACGACCGCGGCCGGTATCCCGTGGGAGGCCGCCCTCTTAAGGGCGGGCGCGTCCGGATTGTCGCATACCAAGCCCGCCACGCGGGCGCTCAGTCTCCCGCGTTCCGCGGCATCGATTATCGCTTGAAAGTCAGATCCCCGGCCCGAGGCCATCACGACGACGCTGAACCTATCAAGCGTCAACGAAAGTCACCTCCCCGTTGCCCGGGACGACCTCGCCCACCAAATAGCACCGCTCGCCTGCCGCCTCCAGGATCCGCACGGCCTGCGCGACGTCCCCGGGTTTCACGGCGATGACGAACCCGATGCCCATGTTAAAGGTTCTCGCCATCTCGTGGTCATCCACGTTTCCAAGCCGCTGGATCAAGCTAAAGACGGGCGGAACGGGCCACGACCCGCGCCTCAGCCTCAGGCCCAGGCCCAGGCCGGGCGGGAGCATCCTCGGGGGATTGTCGATGAGTCCTCCTCCGGTGATGTGAGCCATGCCGCATATCTGGACCTCCGCGGCAAGCTCCAGGACAGACCGCACGTAAATCCTGGTGGGCTCGAGGAGTTCCTCCCAAAGCCGCCGCCCCACGCCTTCCGGCTCGTCATGGAGACCAAGCCCGGCGATGTCGAAGAGGACGTGCCGCGCGAGAGAAAACCCGTTGCTGTGGAGGCCCGACGACGCAAGGCCTATGAGGACGTCCCCAGGCTCGATTCGCGTGCCGTCCACAAGTTGGCTTCGGTCCACAAGTCCGACCGCGAACCCGGCCACGTCGAAATCGCCTTCGCCGTAAAACCCGGGCATCTCAGCGGTCTCCCCTCCGAGCAACGCGCACCCCGCTCGCCTGCACCCCTCGGCCATCCCCGACACTATGCTCGCGACCTTCTCCGGGTCTATTCTGGACTGGGCAAGGTAGTCCAGGAAAAAGAGTGGCCTCGCGCCGCACGTGAGCACATCGTTCACACACATGGCCACAGCGTCGACGCCTATGGTGTCGAGCTTCCCGGCCTCGATCGCAACGCGCAGCTTCGTCCCGACCCCGTCGGCACCCGCCACGAGCAGCGGATCCTCTCCGCTCGAGCCGCTCGCGCCGAGCTTGTACACTCCGCCGAACCCCCCGATCCCGCTGACCACGCCCTCGTCGAACGTGGAGGCCACCGCCTCCCGGATGAGCTCCACGGCCCTTGCGCCCCGGTCGATGTCAACGCCCGCGCCGGCGTATGTGGCCCGTGGGACAGGGCCAGGGGTCACTGCAGCGATGCGGCGGGCCGCCCCGTTCGTAGCCGCTGCGGCGCCGGCCGCGTCCCGTTCAACAGACACAGGGTAGTCGCCGTCGAAGCACGCGAGGCATAACCCCAGCTCTTCCCGACGCGTCGCGCCCGCGGCGCGCCTCATGGCCTCCAGCAGGCCCTCTCGACTGAGGTAATGGAGGGTGTCCGCCCCAGTCAGGGCCAGCACGAACTCCTCACCGCCGGACGCGGCTAGCCGGTCGCCCCGCCTGGATGTGTCGATGCCGTAGAAACAGGGGTAAACGACAGGGGGCGAGGCCACGAGCAGCCCGACGCTCCTCGCGCCAGCTTCGCGCAGGAGCCTCACCAGCCGTGCGCTGGTGGTCCCCCGAACGATGGAATCGTCCACCAGCACGACACGCTTGCCCTCGACAAGCCGACGCACGGCGTTGAGCTTGAGCCGCACGCCGAGGCTCCTCTCGCCCTGGGTCGGCTGGATGAACGTCCGGCCTAGGTACCTGTTCTTGACGAGGCCGTATTCAAATGGTATGCGGCTTTCCCTCGCGAACCCTAGGCCCGCCGCGACGCCCGACTCGGGCACAGGCACCACCACGTCAGCGTCCAGCCTGTGCTCCTCCGCAAGCACACGGCCCATCTCGTACCTGGCCTCGTTCACGTTGATGCCCTCGATCACGCTGTCAGGCCTGGCGAAGTAGATGTACTCGAAAACACACATGGCGCGCCTCGTCACTCCAGGACCGCGCACCGATTTCACGCCCTCCGCGTCGATGAGCACGATCTCCCCCGGTTCCACTTCGCGCACGAGGTCAGCCCCGATCACGTCCAGGGCGCACGACTCCGACGCGAGCGCGAAGCCGCCCGAGGGCAGAACGCCCAGGCAAAGCGGTCTGAATCCGTGCGGGTCGCGCATTCCCACGAGCCTCGTCTCTGTCATCAACACGACGGAATAAGCGCCTTCTAAGTCGATCATGCACTTGAGGAGAGCGTCCGCCAGGTCGTTCTGGGAGTACCTGGCGAGGAGACATCCAAGGACCTCCGTGTCCACGGTGGTCTGAAAGACCGACCCCGACATACCGAGGGTTCTCCGGAGGGCGTCTGCGTTCACCACGTTTCCGTTGTGGGCGAGGGCGAGGTCGCCCCAAGGATAATGGAATACGAGCGGCTGGGCATCGGTTATGCCCGCGGAACCAGCCGTTGAATAGCGCACATGTCCGATGGCAAGGGTCCCTTTCATGCGCTCACCGACTCCGCCGCTGAAGACCTCGGACACGAGCCCCATGGCCTTGTGGACACGGATGCTCGTCCCCGCCCCCGATGACACCGCCATCCCCGCGCTTTCCTGCCCTCTATGCTGAAGCGCCTGCAATCCGTAGTACACAAGCTCCGAAGCGCTTAGGCCGCCCGCCGTCATCACCCCTATGACGCCGCATTTCTCGCGCCACCCGAAAGGCTCTCCCGTCAGGTCCGGCACGAGGTCTAGGACTCCATGGCCCATGCTATCGCCCCCCGGTACACTCTCGACAGCTCTTGCACTGGGACATTCACGAGCGTGCGGGAGTCTCCCCTCCCGCCGCTCGAGTCGCAGCTCCTGCCCTCGGCTCTCTGGTCCTCGATGACAAGACGCGTCCCGCCCACCTCGCCAAGCACCGTCACAGGCACCCCGTGGCTATCCGCCATCGTGAGCACCTGGGTCAGCGCGGCCGGCGGAAAGGATACCAGCATCCGGGCCCCGGACTCGCTGAAGAGGTACCGGTCCGCACGCAAAGTGCCGGGCAGCTTCACGCGCGCTCCGATTCCGTCCCCGTCGCCCCCCAAGACACACGCCTCGGAGAGCGCGACCGCCAGACCACCCTCGGACAGGTCATGGCACGAGGAGAGGAGGCCTTTGCGGATGAGGGCGATGGATAGCTGGATCAAGGCGCGCTCAGCCCCGAGGCGCACGGCAGGCACAGGCCCTCCATCGATCGCGTGGACCTGGGCGAGGTACGCGCTTGCCCCGATCTCGTCGTACGTCAGCCCAAGAACCGCCACGGTGTCTCCCTCGTGCTTGAAACCAGGGGTCGTCAGGTAAGCCAGGTCCTCGATGAGACCGACCATGCCGACCACAGGTGTCGGGTAAACCGCTACCGCCGGCGACCCAGGCTTCAGAGACTCGTTGTAAAAGCTCACGTTTCCGCCGGTCACCGGGATCTCCAACGCCCGGGCCGCCTCTGCCATGCCCTCCACCGCCCTCTTGAATTGCCAGAAGACCTCGGGCTTCTCGGGGTTGCCGAAATTCAGGCAGTCAGTGATCCCCACAGGCTCTGCCCCCATGGCGGCGACGTTCCGTGCGGCCTCAGTCACGGCGTGGGCAGCGCCTGCCCAAGGATCGAGGTAGCAGAAAAGGGAGTTCGCGTCGCACGTGAGCGCAAGGCCTTTTCTCGTCCCGGTCACTCTCACCACCGAGGTGCCCCGTCCAGGAAGCACGACGGTGCTCGTCCCGACCTGGTGGTCGTACTGGCTGTAGACCCATTCCTTGCTCGCGATGCCGGGTGAGGCCAGAAGCTTCGCGATAGCGGCGGCATAGTCGCCCGGCTCGGGTACGCCCGCGAGGTCGCGCGCCCTCTCGCGCCCGAAGTACTCGGGCTCGATGGCCTCCCTGATGTAACACGGAGCCATGTCCGTGAGGGCCTTCGCGGGCACTTCCGCCACGATGGCGGAACCGTCCCTGATCCGGAGGACGCCGTCGTCAGTCACGCGGCCGACCACAGTCGCCTCAAGCCCCCACTTCTTGAACACCCGTTCCACCTGAGGCTCGCTGCCAGCCTTCACGGCCACGAGCATCCTCTCCTGGGACTCCGAGAGCATGACCTCGTACGGGGTCATTCCCTCCTCGCGCCTTAGCACCTTGGCGATGTCGATCTCCATGCCCACACCGCCGTGGGATGCCATCTCGCACGACGAACACGTGAGCCCCGCCGCGCCCATATCCTGGCTTCCGACGACGACGTCTTCCCCGAGAGCGTAAAGCTCCAGGCACGCCTCGACTAGCAGCTTCTCCATGAACGGGTCTCCCACCTGAACCGCGGAGCGCTTGGCCATGGCCTCCGGGGAGAGCTCGGCCGACGCAAACGTTGCGCCGTGCATCCCGTCCCGTCCCGTGCGTGCGCCCACTACCATGATTGAATTGCCTGGGCCGCGGGCCGCAGACTTCCTGACCGCCGATGCCGGGGCCACTCCCACGCACATCACGTTCACAAGGGGACTCTCCTTGAAGCTGTCGTGCGTCGCGACCTCCCCTCCCACCGTCGGTATGCCGATGGAGTTGCCGTACCCCGCTATGCCCGCTACCACCTGCGCGAAGAGGTGCCGCGAGCGGGGATCAGAGAGCGGGCCGAACCTCAGAGAGTCGAGGAGCGCGATAGGGCGGGCGCCCATCGTGAAGATGTCGCGGATGATGCCCCCGACCCCCGTTGCCGCGCCTTGGTACGGCTCGACAGCGGAGGGATGGTTGTGGCTCTCGATCTTGAAGACCACCGCCAGGCCATCCCCGATATCCACCACACCTGCGTTCTCGCCCGGCCCTTGGATCACGCGCTTTCCAGCGGTTGGGAGGAGGGCGAGCACCGCCTTGGAGTTCTTGTAGCTGCAGTGCTCCGACCACATGACCGCGAACATACCAAGCTCCACGACGTTGGGCTCGCGTCCGAGGATGTCCAGCACGCGTTGGTACTCCTCATCGGAGAGGCCCATTTCGCGCCACACTCTCTCACCCACGCTCCCCACCTCCCGAAAGGAAATCGAAAACCGACGCAAAGACCAATCTGCCGTCGGTGCCGCCCAGGATCGCCTCGCACGCCCGCTCGGGGTGGGGCATCATCCCCAGGACGTTCCCACGTTCGTTGGTTATCCCGGCGATGGAGCGGCACGAGCCGTTGGGATTCGCCTCTGGCGCCGGGACACCTTCCTCGTCTACGTATCGGAACACCACCCGCCCGCTCCGCTCGAGTTCGTTCAGGGTCGCATCGTCCGCGTAGTAGTTGCCCGTGGCGTGGGCTATCGGCATCCGGAGCACCTGTCCGCGCCGGCAGAGACGCGTGAAAGGAGTGAGGGCGTTCTCCACACGCAGGTGAACGCGCTCGCACCTGAATCTCGGGACCGCGTTCGGCAGCATGGCGCCGGGAAGCAGGCCGCACTCGAGGAGTATTTGAAAGCCGTTACATATCCCAAGGACAAGCCCACCCGCCTCGGCGAATTCCACGACCTCGTCCATTATCGGGGAGAATCTCGCGATCGCCCCGGCACGGAGGTAATCCCCGTACGAGAAGCCCCCCGGGAGGATCACGAGGTCGTGCCCCCCGAGGTCGCGGTCTTGATACCAGATGTACCTCACGTCCACGCCGAACGATTCGACGGCGCGGTAGCAGTCGGCGTCGCAGTTGGACCCCGGAAACACCACTACCCCGACCCTCATTCCATCCCGCCTCCAGCCTCGCCAAGCTCCGTCACATCGAACGAGAAGTTCTCGATGACGGGGTTGGCCAGGAGCTTGTCAGCGATCTCCTGTATCTCGCGCCTGGCGGATTCTCGGTCGCTCGCGGCCAGCACGAGCTCGATATGCTTGCCGATGCGCACGTCGATGACGTTGTCGTGGCTCATCGCGTGAAGCGCCCTCTTTACGGCCGACCCTTGGGGGTCCAGTATCGACTCTTTCAAAGTCACTGTGACCTGAGCCTTGAATCTCACGGCCTCTTGCCCTCCCCCTCCCCGGAGATCCCTTGCCTGGGCTCGCCCACCACTCGCCGCAGGACCTCCGCGTATGCTTCCTCGACGCCTCCCATGTCTCGCCTGAAGCGATCCTTGTCAAGCCGCTCGCCGGTCGCGAGATCCCAGAGCCTGCACGTGTCCGGCGAGATCTCGTCGCCGAGCACGAGCGCGCCGTCGGACCATCCGAACTCCAGCTTAAAGTCAACGAGGACGAGCCCTCTCTCGGCGAGAAACGGTGCGAGCTCCCGGTTTACGGCGCCCGCGGCCTCCCGGAGGCTTGCGACGACCTCGCGCGAGGCGAGGCCCAGCGCAACGATGTGGTCCTCCACGACGAGAGGGTCGCCCAGGGCGTCGTTCTTGTAATAAAACTCGACCATGGGAAACGCGGGCCGCGTGCCTTCCGCGATCCCGAGCCTCTTCGAGAGGCTGCCCGCCACGATGTTCCTCACGACAACCTCCAGCGGAAGCATGGAAAGCCTCCGTACGACCATGGTGTTCTCGCCCTCAAGCCTCACGAAGTGGGTCCGTATCGAGCGAGACGCAAGGTGGGTGAAGAGCGCCGCCGACACCTGGCAGTTCACCACGCCTTTGCCCGCGATCTTTCCCCTCTTCCGGCCGTCCTGAGCGGTGGCGTCGTCCTTGAACTCAACGAGATAGCACTCGGGGTCCTTCATGCGATAGACTCGCTTCGCCTTTCCCTCGTACACGAGGTCGTCCGGTCTTGCCACGTCAGACAGTGTCATCTCAGCCGCGCCTCCCTCTGCGGTATCATGTTCCACCTCGTTGTCCCGTCCCCCGTAGCCTCCCATCACGCGCCTCACTTGTGTTTCGCGAGCGCCTCCATGACCCGGGCATGTTTCGCTTCCACGTCCCGCGCGAGTCGCTCCCGGTACCGGGCCAGGCTTGCGGAAACATCCGGGTCCGACGTGGCGAGGATCGACACCGCGAGAAGAGCGGCGTTGAGCGCGGCGTTTATCCCCACGCACGCCACAGGCACCCCGGGCGGCATCTGGACCGTGGAGTAAAGCGCGTCCACACCAGCGAGCGCCGACCCACCGCACGGCACGCCGATGACGGGAAGCACCGTCGCGGCGGCCACAACCCCGGCAAGGTGCGCGGCCCCGCCGGCTGCAGCCACGATCACGCGAACACCGCGCCCTGCGGCCTGTCGTGCGATGCTTATCGTCCGGTCGAGCGACCGGTGAGCGGACGTCACCACGACCTCACATTCGACTCCGAACCCTCGGAGCGTGTCGATACACTCCTGCATCACCGGGAGATCGGAATCGCTCCCCATCATCACCATGACCCTTGCACCGTTGCCGGCAGCAGCCTGGCAGTTGTCTCGCCTGTCTTCGCTGCTCATCTCAGCCGCCTCCCATGCCCGGGAAATGCTGAAGCCCCGGCGGATAGGCTTCGAGTGAAACCTATCCGCCGGGGCTTTTATCCCTCAAGGTGTAGCGCCGCGACGCCTCGCCACGGGCCTGCGTCGCTCGGACCGAGCCCCGCCGGTGCTGCGCGCGCCAGGCGGGTGGAACCCTAGACGCACTTTCCCTCGCGCGCCGGCATCCCCCCCGCCTCGCCGTTCACGGACCCATTGGCAGGCAACACCGGCGCAACGTGTTATTCGTCTGTCATCGCCTCGACCATACCACACCACACGCTTGAATGTCAAGAGCCCTCTCTCACAACTTTCCCCGCGACTCCGAACGCAGGCGGGCGAGAAGGCGGCGCATATCCGTGGGAAGGGGCGCGGTGAAGGTCATTCTCTCACCCGTGCGCGGGTGATCGAGGCTCACCGACGCGGCATGTAGAGCCTGTCCGGAGATCTCCGGCCAGTCGCTGGGTTTTCCCCTCCGCCCCCCGTAAACAGGGTCACCCACAATAGGGTGGCCGATATGGGCGAGGTGCACCCTGATCTGATGGGTCCTCCCCGTCACGGGATGCACCTTTAACAGCGCGTGCCCCCCGAGCTCCTCGAGGACCTCGTACTCGGTGAGAGCGGCCCTGCCCTGCCCCTCAGGAACCACCGCCATCCTCTTTCTGTGGAGCGGGTGCCGGCCGATGGGTGCGTTTATGACGCCACGCTTGGCCCGCGGCACGCCGTGTACTATAGCGAGATATGTCTTTTCGACCGCTCGCTCCTTGAGATCCCGCGAGAGGGCCAGATGGGCCGCGTCGTTCTTCGCGACCACGATCACGCCGGAGGTGTCTTTGTCTAGCCGGTGGACTATTCCGGGCCGGATCTTCCCGCCTATGCCCGAAAGGTCTCGGCAATGGGCGAGGAGGGCGTTTACCAACGTTCCCGACCAGTTCCCCGCGGCCGGGTGAACCACGAGCCCCCTCGGCTTGTTGATGACGATGATGTCCCCGTCCTCGTACAGGATGTCCAAGGGCAGGTTTTCCGGGGCCACGTCGAGCGGCCGGGACTCGGGCAGCTCCACGGTCACCACGTCGCCTGCCCGCACCCGCCTCGCCGCCTTCGCGCGCTCGCCGTCCACGAGCGCACGGCCTTCGTCGATGAGCCTCTGCGCTGCGGAACGTGAGAGGGCAAGACGCCCCGCGACGTATACGTCGAGGCGCTTGCCCTCATCTCTTTCGTCCACTCGGTTTTCAACCGGCGGCCGGTTCATGTTACTCGCGCCCCACCGCCTGCGCCTGGCTCGCCTGTTGCTCCTGGGCGTGCTCGCACGACAGGATGGAGATGCACGCAAACGCGCCGAACGCCAGCACGATGCTGGCCAACTGCGCCATGGAGAGCGGACCCACCATCCTCGGCACGTCACGGAAGATCTCCACTATGAACCTGGACACCGAGTACAGCCCGACATAGAGGAACATGAGGTACCCCGAGAACTTCTTGTGGTTCCTCAGCCGGTAAAGGATGGCGAAGATGACGAGGCTGAGGACGGCCGCGTAGATCTGCGTCGGGTGGCGCAGCGTCTGGTCACCCGCCTTGCACGCAAGCGCCCACGGCAAGCTCGTGGGAAGGCCGTAGCAGCACCCGTTCAGAAGGCATCCCACGCGCACTAGAGCGTACCCGAGCGGGATGATAGGTGCGGCCACGTCAGCCAGGATCCATGGATTTAGCTTCTCGTGCCGGGCGTACCAGATGCCCACTATTATCGCAAGGGCGAGGCCACCCTGAAACGAGAGGCCGCCGTCTCTCAAATTGATGATCTTGATCGGGTCCTGAAAGTAGGTTGGGATGTCGAGCAGGATGAACAAGACCCTCGCGCCGACGATCCCGGCGATGCATGTGTACAGCGCGAGGTCGATGATCTTGTCGGGGTTTATGCCCCTGCGCCTCGCCTCTCTCATCCCGAGGATGGTGCCGACCACGAATGCGACCGCCAGAAGGAAACCATACGAAAAGACCGGTATGCGCCATATCTGGAACAGTATTGGCCTCACTCGCAACTCCTCCCCCCGGTTCTCCCCAGAACCAATGCGTATACGACCAGGAACGCTCCCGCAGTAATGGCAACGTCTGCAAGATTGAACACCGGCCAGAAACGGAAGTCGATGAAATCTATGACGCACCCCACGCGGACCCGGTCGATGAGGTTGCCCACAGCGCCCCCGAGCACCAGCGCTGACCCTGCCTCGAAGGGTCGGCCGTACCTGTGGACCATCCCGGTCGCGTTCGCGGCCACCCACCACGCCACCACGAAAACGGACACGACCACTGGGATCGTGGCTGTACTGAAGATACCGAACGCGGCCCCGGGGTTGCGCACGTGGGTGATCCGCGCAAGTCCCCAAAAGACGGCGGAACCACCGCCCTGCGGCGTGGTCGTCTCGATGATCGCCTTGGTCATCTGGTCGGCCGCGACAACAGCGAGGGCGGCGAGCCCCTGCCGAACCCATACGCGTGCTCCAGGCATGTTTCGCCCGCTCGAACAGCGACCGGCGAGTGCCGGTGCCGAAGAATCATACGCCGTGGGTATTGTACCACATACGCAGGGGGCTTTCAAGGACGCCCGCGGGGCGCGTCAGGGTCGGGCGGGATTTCATCTGGATTCCCTGCCATGATGAGGTCGACCCGCTCCACTGCGCCTTCGACCTCATCTGCGTCCTCGAATACCTCTCCATACTCCTCCGCGCCAGGCACGTCCTGAGGCGTGCTGGACGTGCCGTAGCGGGCCGCATCTTGCCAGACGTCCTCGCCGTCTATCCCGGGGGTCTTGCCGTTGAGGATGTGGACACCGAATGGCCTCCCGATGGCCTCCTCTTCGATGGGACGCACCCGCCTAACAGGGATCTCTCGCTCGACCTCCGCCTGACAGCGGGAGCAGAGGGCCGCGTACGGTATCATCTCAAGCCTCCGCGGGTCGATCTCACGCCCGCAGCGTTCGCACGTCCCGTAGGCTCCGCTCCTCGCCCTCTCGATGGCCTCATCGATGAGTTTGAGCAGCACCCGCGCGTCGTCGCGAAACTTGACGTCTTTCGCCCTCTCGAAGAGCTCGGTCCCGACGTCAGCCGGGTGATTGTCGTACATCGAGAACTCTCCGATGGAATCTTGCATCGACGCGTCGAGCCCTCCTTGGCCGCCGCGCCCCTCGAGGATGTCGATTCTGTGCCTCAACCGCACTCTTTCCCGCAAAAGCCTTTGAAGAAACTTCTCCTGGGTTCGCCGGTCCACTCATCTCAACTCCATTGCCTGCCGCACCCAGGCCCCGCAGCCCGCGGCGGCCCCTTCCGCGCCGCGCCCCCGCGCCCGACCGCCGTCTCTCAGCGAACTTGGAGGTGCTCCGAGACTATCTTTACGATCTCCGCTATGAACCTTCCGATGACCGGGAGGTTAAGCTGCACAAGGCGGGAGAGAATCAGAAGAAAGACCGCGGCGAGGACGGTCGCGCCTATGCCGATGCCGAAGCCCCGCGCAAGACCGCCCAGGAAGTTCACGTAGATAATCCGCCGGGGATTCCGGAGGAACTCGACGTATTCCGCGATGTTCATCTTATCCATGGCGAGCGACAGGTCGGCGATGCGACGTATGAGCGTGTTCGCCGTGTCCTGGTCAATGGTCGCCCTGGCTTCTCCCCGTTTTTTCTCCATCGCCCCAAGAAGATCACCACAAGCCCGCGCTGCCCGAGCGTCGGTGCCGGCCCGCCTCCGCCATCCCCTCCGCCGCTACTTAGGGTGCCCCGGTCGTTCGTTCTTTAGT
This sequence comes from Betaproteobacteria bacterium, assembly GCA_050260395.1. Classification (GTDB taxonomy): domain Bacteria; phylum Bacillota; class SHA-98; order UBA4971; family UBA4971; genus UBA6256. Next base: position 685 of record JBLNCC010000082.1, on the reverse strand, counting down.
TTCGCGAGCAACTCATCGACCCGTTCCTGGGAAAGGCCCTCGATGGCGACGACCTTGTCCCGCCCCCTTTCCCCCCTCTCGACGGTCACCGACGATTTGCCCACTCCCACTAGGTCCGCAACGAGCTCGCATACGGCGCGGTTAGCGAGCCCTTCCACAGGGGGAGCGCTCACTCTCACCACGAGGACGCCGTCGTCAAGCCCGACCACCTCCGAAACGGAAGAGCGGGGCTTCACTCTCACGCTCAGCCTCGCTCTCCTGCCCGGTGTCCTTGCATGAATCGTGTCCACCGCCTCCCCTCAGGTAGTCACCGCGGACCTCACCTTCACGCCGTCCAGGCTGCCGAGCTTCCCGGTGAGACTTCCTATCTCGTCGGTCGTGCCATCGACGATCAGGGCTATGACCGCGACGTCCTTCTCCCTGTACGGCACGCCCATCCGTCCGACGATCATGCCCGCATGGAGGCTGAGGATCTCGTTCACTTTGGGCGCTGCTCTCAGCCTATCCTCGACGAGTATGCCCACAACCGCTATCCTTCTCTCTTTGCCCTGGCCCTCCTTGCCTTTCCCCTTGCCCCCGGCCTGGCCCCGCGGCGTGTCTACACCCGGGTTCCCATCCTTCCCACGCCTCTCACTCACAGGTCATCCCGCACCTCCCGTTCGAGGCTGACAACGGTCCGCCCCTT
>JBLNCC010000081.1:0-53647 GCA_050260395.1 Betaproteobacteria bacterium | reverse complement strand
CGGCGAACTGACCCCATGCGGTCTGGAACTGGTCCATCAGTTTCTGGAAGCCTACCGGCCACGTAAACATGTCCGGTTTCTGCAGCATCACCCGGGCCATCATGTAGTCGTTCCATGCTGTCATGAAGCTGAAGAGGCCAGCAATGGCCAGCGCCGGCGTGGAAAGCGGTATTACCACCCGCCAGAACGCCCCAAGCGGGCTGGCCCCGTCCACAAGAGCCGCCTCCTCAAGCTCCCGCGGTATTGTATCATAGTATCCCTTAAGGATCCAAATAGAAAACGGCACAGACCCCACGGAGTATGCGATGGCCATGCCAGTGTATGTATTGAACAGCTTCAGTCTCACCACCATGATGTATATCGGAAGCAGCAGCATGCCTGCGGGAATCATTTGCGTGGTTAAGAGAAAGAGCAACCCCTGCCTTCGGCCGGGAAACTTCCACCGCGAAAACGCGTACGCGGCCGTCGCAGCTAGCATGAGCCCCACGAGCACCGACGCCGCGCTGACGATTAGGCTGTTCCAAAGCCATATCGTGAAGTCTCTTTCGAAGATGAGCGCGCGATAGTTCTCCAGGCTCGCGCCGGGCGGCACGATCGCAAGACTTGTCGAGAGCAACTGGTTGCTCGGGCGCAATGATATGCTGATGACGCGAAGAAACGGATAAACGGAAATGACGCAGGCGAGTATGAGCACAGCATGAATGGCCATCCTCTTTGCTGGACTGTCCCCCCTCGCCCTCCGGAAAAAGCTTCGCCTCGCCCCTGTTTTCACGACTCCCAGGCCCCCTTGAAGCCACCGCTCAGACGCAGGTACACGGCGGAGAATATGAACAGGAACACGAAGATGACCATCGCGTAAGCGGCTCCGAACCCGTAACGATAGAACTCGAACACCGCCTTGAACATGGATGTCACAAGGAGGTCGGTGCCCTCCATTGGACCACCCTTCGTCACAAGGTAAATGACGTTGAAATTGTTGAAGGTCCACACCACCCCGAGGATCACGGCGGGCGTCAGGACCGGCTTCAAGAGAGGCATCGTGATGGACCGGAACTGCTGCCATCCTGACGCCCCGTCGATCTGGGCCGCGTCGTAATAATCCTGAGCGATGCTCTGCAGCCCGCCCAGCAGCACCACCATCATGAACGGGATCCCAAGCCACACATTGACCAGCACAACCGCCACGAAAGCCCACTTGGGGTCGCTTAGCCACGGCACCGGTTGCATGCCCAACCTCTCCAGCAAGAGGTTGACGAAACCATATTGGTAGTGAAACTCGCCGCGCCATGCGAGCGCCGAGATGACCTGCGGAAGCGCCCACGGCACAACCAGCAGGGTCCGGTAAACGCCCTTTCCCCGCATAGGTCTGTTGAGGAGAAGCGCAAGGCCGAGGCCGCCGAGCACGTGACACACTACGTTCACGACCGTCCAGAGAACCGTCCGCCCGAGGAGCTGGAAGAAGGTCACTTTCTGAAGCACAGGTGACCTGAAGACGTCCAAGAAGTTGCTGATGCCGTATGAGAGGCCCACAGAGAAATCCTTGAACCGGAACATGTTCATGTTGCTGAAGGCAAGGTAGATATTGAAGCCGAATGGGTAAATGATCAGGGCCATCACCCCGGCGAGCGCAGGGAGCAGCAACATGAACGGCAACGAGTACTTACATTTTAGGAGCCTGTGAAGGACGATGTATGCCGCGATCTCGAGGACGACCACTACCGCGGCAACGATTCCGAGGAGTCTGCCGATCTCGCTTAGCCCCCGCACGACGACATCCCAGGTCAGAGGGATCAACACTATCACCACCTTGGAAACGGGCGGGCCCGGACCGAACCGGACCGAACTTGCCAGTTCACCCAGGCCCGCCTTGTGCCTCGAGCCCTGTCGTGCGAAACCTGTTCTACTTGGTCATCTCGCGTATGGCCTTCTCAGCGGCTTCCTGCATCGCCTTGGCGGCGTCCTTCGGGGACATCTTCCCGGCCATCACGGCCTCCTGGTTGGGTCTGATGGCATCCCAGCACGCCCGCATCTCAGGCACCGTCGGCATGGGCTTGCCCACGACCATCTGGTCGGAAGAGCCCTTGAGGACCGGGTCCTGCGTAACGAGGGGGTTCTTGAGCGCGCTGTCGGTTGCGGGAAGCCTCTTGAACTTCTGCAAGAACCTGAGCTGGACCCCGTCAGAAACGAGGAAATCCACGAACCCTTTCACGGCGTTCAACTTGTCGCCCTCAAGGTACTCCGGGAACATGAGGTAGATGCCGCTGGTCATGGGAGAAGGCCACAGGCCGGTCTTCGTGACCTTTGGAATCCGCGCGACGCCGAGGTCCACGTTCTTCTTCACGTCGTCGGTGGTGTAAGCACCGAGGGACCAGTCACCGTTGATGATCATGGCCGCCTTGCCCTCCTTAAAGAGGGAGTCGGCAGCGTTGTAATCCGCCTCCGTGGGCACTATCTTATGCACGAACTTAAGGTCGTGGAGGAACTGGAGCGTGTCAACCATGGCCTGGCTATTGAGAGTGGGCTTCGTCCCGTCGAGAGGCCATCCGCCGAACCCGCCGAGCCACGGAGCGAGCCAGAAAGGCTCATTGAGGTTGTACACGAGGCCATACTGGTCGGGCTTGCCGTCGTTGTTGAGGTCCTTGGTGAGCTCCTTGCCGACCTTGATGAGTTCGTCGGTGTCCTTGGGGGGCGTCTTGATAAGCTTCTTGTTGTACAACAACATCAGGTGATTGCCGACGCTTAGAGGGACTCCCCAAACCTTCCCGTCGAGTTCGACGGCCTCCACGCCCGGCTTCACGAATTTGTCCATGTAGCCTGCTGGGAAGACCTCATCCACCGGCTTGATAAGCTTCATAGCCGTGAACGGACCGGCGTGGTCGGAGACTGTCCAAAGGAGGTCCGGGCCCGTGCCCGCGAACGCCGCGGACTGGAAATTCTGGCGCAGGTCTTCCACATTGTAGTTGACCACTTCGAAGGTCACGCCCGGATGGCTCTTGGAGTACTCCTGCGTAAGCGCGATGATTTCCTGCAGAACGCCTTCCGCCTCACCCTCTTTGGTCCAGATCGTGAGGGACACCTTTTTCTGGGCCGTCACACCGGCGGGCACGACCAGGGCAACCAGCATCAGAAGAACCAGCACAGAAACAACTGTCCTTCTCACTATGGGTTCCCTCCCTTTTCGTTTCGCGTGTTCCGCAATCGCTGCCCAGTGGGATCCATCAAACCACAAGCGTCCGCCACACCCCGAAGAAGCATAATAATCCAGACCGGCTGTCTCCTTGTGCCTCTTTTCGACAGGCGAACCCCGTGAGGCGTTGCCAGCGTCGCTTCCCTGGGAGAACGCGGCCCCGGCGGCTGCGCCGCGCCCGGGCCACGCGTATGCCGAAACCAGCCCCGAGCAACCCGTCGCGCGGTCCCTGGCCGCGCTGACACTCCGAAACTCAAACGTCCCAAAGAAAACCGACGAGCGCTCACTGGGTCACGCTCAATCACCGGAGGCTGAACCGGCCCTTCCCACCGCACCACCTCCCTCGGACGGTCTAGCTTTCGCCCCGCATGACTCCCTCACCACAAGAGTAGTGGGAAGAACGATCTTCCTCGGCTTCCTGGCGGGGTTGTTTATGAGCCTCAGAATCTCTTTGGCTGCGCTCCTGCCCATGACATCCCCTTGCTGCTTTATGGTGGATAGCGCGGGCCTCACGTACGACGCCGCCTCGATGTCGTCGAACCCGATAACCGCCACGTCGCGCGGGATCTTTCGCCCCGCTTCGCGCAGCGCCTTCATTGCGCCTATCGCCATGAGGTCGCTCGCCGCGAAAACCCCGGTGATATCAGCGGAAGCTTCGAGGATACGCTTCATAGCCGCCCTGCCGCCCTCTTCAGTGAAGTCGCCGCTCGCAACGAGCGCAGGGTCGAGCGGCAGGCCGTGTCGGAGAAGAGCCTGTCTGTAGCCGATGAACCTTCCCTCGGAAATGGCGGACGGGGCGTGTCCGTCTATGTATGCGATCCGCCGGTGCCCAAGGGATATCAGATGCTCCACAGCGGACGCGGCACCACCGACGTTGTCCGATGTAACGTAGGTCATTCTCGGGCCTTCGTAGGGAATGTCAATGAGTACCGTAGGAATGGCGCTGGCCACGACCTCGTCGAGAATGGCGCGCCCGGGAAGGGTCCCCATAAGGAAAAGTCCCTCCACCTTGGACTCGTAGCACCTTCTCAGGCTTTCCCTCCAGCGCCTATCCCCGGTGTCCTTCACGCTCAGCACTAGGTCGTAGCCGGCTTTTTCTATCTCAGCGGTGATGCCGCATATGACCTCGTAGAAAAACGGATGGCGCAAGCCCTCCACGGAAAAGAGCATCAGTTCAACAACACAGCTTCTCTTCCGCACGAGGCGCCGCGCCAAAGCGCTCGGGTGGTAGTTGAGCTCCCTCATGACCGCGCGCACGCGTTTCTCGGTGTCCGCGCTTATGTCGCCATAGCCGTTCAGCACGTGGGATACGGTGCTGACGGACACGCCCGCTCTCCTCGCGATGTCTTTTATGGTCGCCACGTTTCTAGCTCCTTTGCTACCTTGACTGCTTCGCTCCTTTGCTACCCCGATCTCATGCATCCATTAGCTCCCTTGGCCTGCCGCCGGCGCTCAGTCCGCGCGTAGTCCGTCCGATTCAGCCTGGTCGACTCAGCGCGTTCGACGTGCAGCCGCCGTTCGGCCCGCGCGCCCGAATCAATCCGTTGTCAATACATCACAACCGCGCTTGCTACAACGTTGTAGCCCACCATCATTATAGGATCCAACTCTGGCTCATGTCAAGAAACATTTGTAAGTTGGATCTGAAACTGGCAGGCAAGGCGGTCAGGGGTCCATCGACCGGTCCGACAGGCATGGTGCGGAAGGGCACGAACGCCCTGGATGGCAGGAAAGCCTCTTTGCCGACCAACACTAACAAACCGACAACCTGCGCCAACAAGCTGACGCAGCGCGGGAAAACCCCCGGGCCCAAGAAGCAGACCCGGGGGCGTTGCCGGGTTCGACGCACCCGGCGGCGTGACAAGTGAGAAGGTGGATTTTCCGTTTTAGAACTCGACCTTCATGCCGGCCGTCAGGCAGAGCCCGTTCGGCCTCGTCGTGAAGTCTTCGAAGTTGTTCTCATCGTAGCTAGCGTAACTGCCGATGAACTGGATGCCGTTGGGCGCCGTGTAGTCCGCTTGGCCGATGTAGGCCAGCTGCCCGTTCGCCCACTTAGCGTTGCCCGACAGCCCGACGCCCGAGAACATAGGCGTGTCGAAGGCTGTGGAAGCTGCCAGTTCGTGGACGGTCGAATCCACGGTGGACATCGTCAAGTCGTACTTGGCGTTGACCACGACGGGACCAACCGGGATATCATAGCCGAGACCGAGCGTAACGGTGGTCTCCTGCTCGGGATCGGCCTTCTCCTGTCGGTCGAGTATGGCGTAGTCCGCGTTCACCGTGGACCACATGCTCGTCACGCCCGCCTTGATGTCCAGGCCGGCGTACTGGGTAGCGGCGGTCGCGCCGATGGTTTTTCTCTCGCCAACGAGCTGGCGATCGGCGTTCCTCTGCTCGTGCCAGTCAGCGGTCCCAACCAGCTTCACGCCGCTGATGGTGGTGGCGATCTCGCCGCTCACGCCGCGCTTGCCCGCGTTGAGGTCCACAACGTTGATGTCGTTGCCGTCCTCATCCTGGCTGTCATCGCGATAGAGCGGGTTGAACTTCGGGTCGAAGTTCCGGAAGCCCAGTTTCGCGCTCACTGCAGGGAGCATGGGCAATTGGGCTATGCCGGCCTCGGCCTTCATGGCCGAAGCCTCGTTCGCGCCGTCCCACGCGGCCGCGCCCACCAAGTCGAGACCCGGCATGGGCGCAAGCTGAACGGTTCCCGCAAGAGCTATGTCCTCGCCGGTCTTCAGGGCCGCGCCGGCAAGGCTGATGCCTTGGATGTCAGCCTTTGCCGACACACCGGCCGCCGCGAACCTCTCTTGCTGGTTTTCCGCGACCTCTCGATTGGCCCAGCCGTAGAACGCACCGAGCTCCACCGGGCCGACCTGCACGCCGCTCAACTGAGCGCCCTCGATTTCGCCGTCGGTCGCCGAGACATCGGCGATGTAAGGCGAGTAGTCAATAGCAAGGTCTCCGAACCTGGTGGTGATATCCTGTCCGCCCGTAAAGAACGGGCCTGTGGTCTCGAGGTATGCCTTCTCGATGGTCAGATTCGGCTGGTCAAGCGTCACCGGCGTCAGACCCTTCTGGTCCATGTTGCCGCCCTCCAGGTAGTCCGAGCCCGGGTTCGGAGCGGTTGTCGGGCCGAAGGGAGCGTATTCCAGAGGTTCAAATCCGATGAACGCCCGGATCTGCTGGCCGCCGGCCATTTCCATAGAGAAGTTGAGACGGAGGTCCGATGTGGCACTGAGCCCCATGTTTTCCGCGCCCTGCGGTGCTATCTGGAGCGTAGTCTCGAGAGACCCGCCCAAGTCGATGGTGGGGGCCGCCCACACCGGCGCCGTTATGGCGATTGCCATGATGACGGCTAGTGCAGCGACTGTTTTCTTCATTGTTCATCCCCCTTGGTGTGTCTTCTGGTTCGAACCTGCTACAACTGGTGCTGCGATTGGGGAGCGAGGCAAGTATCCTCGTTTCCTTGCTTCGGTCCCTGGCTGCGTTGTGTTGTGCGTATTATCGATCCCGGCCTCCGGCGCCTTTCAGGGTGCACCTCCTTTCCGCCACCTGCCGGGCCTGGAATTCCTGCTGCGTCTCATCTACGTCTGTCTTGCGTGTCTAGCTGTTATGTCCGTTGTCGGCAATCATGGCTTATGCAGTTGTCAGGCGCAACGGTTGGTCATGCGGCCCCTCTGCTTCCCATAATTCTCCGCGTCGCTCGTTATTCCTCTATGGGGCTCGTTATTGCGCCAATGTAAGTAATGGCATCACGAGAAGCGAAATGCCAGGACAGGGTATTGTCTCCTACCTGGCAGGACATTCCCGAGCGCCCGGGCGGCGGGCACGGTTCCCACGGAGGAGGAAGGAACCGTCTGCCTCCTCCCGCCAGCCGCGAGCATGTGGACATGCAGCATTCCGACCTCAGGGCGCCAGGGCGCTGGGTCCTTACGCGCTCGGCCGGCCGAGGTCGAATTCTTCGTACAGAGCCCGCACGGCGCGCGTCACGCTTGCTTGATCGATTAGGCACGAGATGGTTATCTCTGAGTCGACTGTCTGCATGATGTGAACTCCCGCGCGATGAAGGGCCTCGACCACTCTCGCCATCACACCGGGCACTTCCTGCATGCCCGCGCCAACCACCGATACCTTGGCGCACTCAGCCATCACATGACACGCGAAACCTTCCGACCTGAGCGCCTCCTCAGCCGCCTTGGCGACTTCGTTCTTCACCGTGAACAAAATGGCCCTAGGGGTTACGTTGATGAAGTCGACGTTAATCCCTATGGTGCTTATAGCCTTCAGTATGGCCACCCTCGCCTTGGACGGTTCGGCCGGGTTTGGGTACAACGCTTCGACGCGAGCGAGCCCGTCCACATGGGCGATGCCCGTTATCACCCGCCGGGCAACGTCATCTGTGATGAAGGTCCCCTCGGACTCCGCGAACGTGCTCCTCACTCTCACGGGGATGCCGCCTTGCTGTGCTATCTGCACCGCCCGTGGGTGGACCACCTTCGCGCCGTTGTTGGCGAGTTCCTCGACTTCGAAATAGGTGATGGCCGAGATAAGCCTGGCTTCAGGGACAATCTTCGGGTCCACGGTCATAACGCCCTCAACGTCGGTGTAGATCTCCACACACTCGGCCCTCAACGCGACCCCGAGCGCGGTCGCAGTGGTATCGCTCCCGCCTCGCCCAAGCGTCGTGACCTCCCCGTCGTCGGTCATGCCTTGGAAGCCCGCCACCACCGGAATCCGCCCGGACGCAAGCACATCGAGCAGCCGGGCTGTGTTGATGCCCTGAATGCTCGCGTCGCCGAACTGAGCGTCTGTCCTTATGCCGGCCTGAGCCCCGGTGAGCGGGACCGCCTCGTACCCTGCCGCCCTGAGATATCCCGCCATCACCACGCAGCTTATGACCTCCCCGCAGGACGCGAGGAGGTCGAGGCCCCTCGCGTCCACGGGCAAGTCCTTGCCCCTTACGAGGTCAAGGAGCGAGTCAGTGGCATATGGCCCGGGACGCCTTCCCATGGCTGACACGACGACAACTGGATCGAACCCTTGCTTTTTTGCGAGGATCACCCTGTCGCGCGCCATCAGGCGCGCCTCATCGTCTCCGACGGACGTTCCTCCGAATTTCTGCACAATCACACGCACCGTTCGTCACGAACCTCCCGCACCCCTCGTGCTAAACAGCAGGAAGCCGACGCGGGACTTTGTACCCCATACCCCTCCGCCCCGGTCGCGCGCTGCCCTCGACGCATATGGGTGTTGCATAAGGATACGCCGAAAAACGGCATTGTCCTGCTGGACCATGGCCCCAAAACAAAAAACCCCGTGATCGGCAAGATCAGCAACGAGGATAACACAATGGGCCCTGGAGATGGAAGGGCAATTGCTGGCATATCGGCGGGGCGCCGCTGTATCCGGGACGAGCTACGCGTCATCCCCGCCCCCGTCGCACCGCCGCCCCAGCAGGGGGCACTTGCCCTCGACTTCAAGTGTGGCCTTGGCCTCCTGAATAGCCGCCTTGACGCGCGCCGGCGCCGTCCCGCCCGGAACGGCCCGAGCTTCCAAAGATGAATCCAGGCGCGCTGCTCGGGGCGCGTCCTCCGATACCGATGGGTTCAGCACTTGCCAGTCGTCCAAGGAAAGGTCCTCGAACCTCTTCCCTTCCCGCAAGCACCTTAGCACCAGCCGTCCCACGGCCGCATGAGCCTCTCGAAACGGCACGCCTTTGCGCACTAGGTAGTCCGCGACGTCGGTGGCTGTCGTGAACCCGCGCCGGGCGGCTTCCCGCATCACGTCCGAGTTCACCTTCATGGTGCGAAGCATGGGCGCCACGACCTCGAGGCACGACGCGACAGTGTCCACCGCGTCGAAGAGACTCTCCTTGTCCTCCTGCATGTCCCGGTTGTAGGCTAGAGGCAGCCCCTTCATGACAGTGAGCACCGCCACAAGGTCTCCCACGACCCTTCCCGCCTTGCCCCTCACGAGCTCGGCCACGTCGGGGTTCTTCTTCTGCGGCATCATGCTGCTGCCCGTGCAGAAAGCGTCATCCAGCTCGATGAACCCGAACTCCTGCGAAGACCAGAGCACCAGCTCTTCGGCAAGCCGGCTCAGATGGACCATGATGATAGCAGCCGCGGCAAGGAACTCCATGACGAAGTCCCTATCTGAAACGGCGTCGATACTGTTCTTGGTGATTCCCTGGCACCCGAGTTCGCGCGCTACCGCCGCCCGGTCCACCTGGTACGCGGTGCCCGCGACGGCTCCAGAACCCAGAGGCGAGACGTTCGCGCGGCGCGCGGCGTCCGCCAGCCTTTCCCTGTCCCTCGTGAACATCTCGAAGTAGGCGAGCATGTGATGGGCGAAGAGCACGGGCTGGGCGTGTTGCATGTGGGTGTATCCAGGCATGACCACATCCGCGTTGGCCTCAGCCACGTCCACGAGCGCGTGGCGGACATCGTCGATGAGCGCCGCCAACCGCTCGGCCTCCCTCGTGACGTAAAGCCTCGTGTCGAGGGCGACCTGGTCGTTGCGGCTCCTCCCCGTTTGCAGCTTCTTGGCGACCTCACCCACCTTGGCGCCGAGTATTCTCTCGACCGCCGTGTGGATGTCCTCGTCGGACGCTGAGAAATCCGCGGCGCCCGACTGGATGTCGCGAAGCACCTCACCCAGGCCCGCAATGAGCCTCTCGGCCTCCTCAGCGGAAATCGCGCCGCACGCAGCAAGCGCGCGCGCGTGGGCGACGCTTCCCGCTATATCCTCACGGTAGAGCCTCCTGTCAAAGCGGACCGACGCGGTGAACTCCTCGACCTTACCAGCGGTCTCCTTCTCAAATCTCCCAGCCCACAGCTTCAAAGGCCTCGCCTCCACTTCCCGTCCCGGGCTCGCCATCGCAAATGGTTTTCGCCGCGAGCCCCGCGCTGCCGGGAGCCCTGTGCCCGGCTCCTCGCTGACACGGTCCCGCCATTAGGCGCAGCCCTGCCGAATCCTCCCTCCAGCCAGCCTGGCCATCACGGCGCCACCCGCCGCTCCGCGGCCGCGGCCCCCGCCACGGACGTCGCCACAGCCGGGGAAGGGGTCACCGCCGCTCCGGCGGCGCGATTCCTCGCCCTCGCGGCGACAACCGTGGGGAGCCCGAAGATCTGGATGAATCCCTCGGACGCAGCGTGGTTGAAGGCGTCGTCCTTGTCATACGTGGCAAGCGCGTGGTCGTAGAGAGAATGCGGCGACTTCCGTCCGGCCACGGCGACCGAGCCTTTGAAGAGCCGCAGACGCACCGCGCCCGTCACAGTCTCCTGCGTCTTTTCGATGAACGCATCGAGAGCCTCGCGGAGCGGCGAGAACCACAAGCCGAAGTAGGCCAGCTCGGCGTACTTCTGGTCTATGGTCTGTTTCATGTGGTACGTCTCCCGCGGGAGGGTCAGACTCTCCAAGTCTTTGTGGGCCGCGATGAGCGCGACCGCGGCCGGGGCCTCGTAAACCTCCCTGGACTTGATCCCCACGAGCCTGTTCTCCACCTGGTCTATCCTGCCCACCCCGCACGCGCCACAGAGCATATTCAGGCGGGTGATCATCTCCACCGGGTCCATGCTTACGCCGTCGAGGCTCACGGGCACGCCGGCCTCGAACTCGATCTCGACATACGTGGGGCTGTCGGGGCACTGGTCCGGCCCGGACGTCCACATGAAGGCGTCCTCCGGAGGCTCGCACCACGGGTCTTCAAGGACGCCGCACTCTATGCTCCTGCCCCACAAGTTCTCGTCTATGCTGTAAGGGCTCGCCGACGTTATGGGAACAGGTATGCCGTGCTCCTTCGCGTACTGTATCTCATCCTCGCGTGACATGGGCCACTCGCGCACGGGGGCGATCACCCGCAGGTCAGGGGCGAGCGCGGCTATGGACACATCGAACCGTACCTGGTCATTGCCCTTTCCCGTGCACCCGTGGGCAACGGCGTCCGCGCCTTCCGCGCGCGCTATGTCCACCAGGATCTTCGCTATGAGCGGCCTGGACAGCGCGGCGCTCAATGGGTACTTCCCCTCATACAACCCGTTGGCCTTCAGGCTTTTGAACGCGTAATTCTCCAGGAACTCTCGCCGCGCGTCCACCACATACGAGCGAGACGCCCCCACTTTGAGGGCCTTTTCCTTGATGAAATCCAGGTCTTTCTTGGCGCCGACGTCGACCGCGACTGCGATGACCTCCGCCGAGTAACGCTCCTTGATCCATCGGATGGCCACGGATGTGTCGAGGCCCCCCGAATAGGCGAGCACAACTTTACGAGCCGATTTACAAGCCGCTTTCACCGGCCTTCCTCCCTTGCATCAGCAGGACGAGTATGGCCTTCTGAACGTGGAGCCGGTTTTCGGCCTCGTCGAACACCACCGAATGAGGGCCGTCCATCACCTCGTCGGTGATCTCCTCCCCCCGGTGCGCGGGCAGGCAGTGCATCACCATGACGTCCTTCTTGCCAGCCGCCTCGACGAGCGCCTCGTTCACTTGGAACCCCGCGAGGGCTTGGGCCTTCTTCTCATGCTCGGCCTCCTGCCCCATGCTCGCCCACACGTCAGTGTATATCACGTCAGCGCCCCTCACGGCCTCCACAGGGTCGTGCGTCACCTTGATAGTGGCGCCCGTGGCCTTGGCGTCCTCCCGCGCGAGCTCGACGATGTCAGAGAGGGGCTCGTACCCCGGCGGGCATGCCACCGTGACGTCCATGCCGACCTTGGCGCCGCCGAGCATGAGGCTGTGCGCCACGTTGTTGCCGTCCCCCACGTACACCATCTTGAGGCCCTTCGTTCTGCCTTTCTTTTCGTACACAGTGAAGTAGTCAGCCAGAACCTGGCAGGGATGCAAGAGGTCCGTCAGGCCGTTTATCACGGGCACCGTGCCGTACCTGGCGAGGTCCTCGACATCCCTGTGATCGAACGTGCGTATCATGATGCCGTCCACGTAGCGCGAAAGCACGCGCGCCGTGTCAGCGATGGTCTCCCCCCTCCGGAGTTGCAGCTCCTGCGCGCTCAGGAAGAGCCCGTACCCTCCCAGCTGCCATATGGCGACTTCGAACGAAACCCTCGTGCGCGTGGAGGGCTTCGTGAATATCATCGCGAGCGTCTTTCCCCGCAGCAGGTGGTGCTCAACCCCGGCCTTCGTCTCCTCCTTCAGCCTCGCCGAGACCTCGAAGATCTTCTCGACCTCAGCCACGGAGAGGTCGTGGATGGATAGGAGGCTCCTTCCCCTCATTCCGAGGGCGACTTCGTCTTGAAGGTAATCCCGTCTTTCCGTCACGCTGAACACCGTCCTTTTCGCGAAGTGCTGTATCAGCCATGTGTCCGCCATTTGTATCTCGCGGCGCACCGACATATATTCAAGGACCGGGGGGAAACTCCTTCCCGACCCCCGACCCGCCAGCACACCAAGGAGGACGGCGCTCACGTGTTTCTAGCTCTCACCTCCCAGCCCGCGCCAGCCCACCAAACCGACCCACCTGGCTGCCCGCCACCCGCAGCCCGCCCCCGCGCGCGCTTGCTCGCGGCCCGCACCTCGTCGGCATCCATGGCGTAAGGCCCATTGACTTCGCGGCAAGCTATCAGCCGAGCACATCCTCCATCACTCGCCCGAGAATACCGACCCCCTCGTCGATGTCCGCTCTGCTCACCACCAATGGCGGCAAGAAACGGAGGGTTGTGTCGCTCACCGCGTTCACAAGCAGCCCCGCTTCAAGACACGCGGCGGCCACGGCGCGCGCCGGTGCGTCGCTCCGGCACCCGCATGACCGAAGCTCGAGGCCGATCATTAGGCCCTTGCCTCTCACCTCGGCCACCTGCGGGAATCTACGCGCGAGAGCCATCAGCGCTTCGGCGAAGTACGTCCCAATTTCCGCAGCGCGCTCAGCAAGCCCCTCGGTCTTGATCGTCTCCACCACCGCGAGGGCCGCTGCGCAGGCTAGAGGGTTCCCGCCGAACGTAGACGCGTGCGTGCCAGGAGTGAACGCCGCCGCGACCTCATCCTTCGCGAGCAGCGCTCCGATGGGAACCCCCCCGCCCAAGGCCTTGGCAAGTGTCACGGCATCAGGCTCGATCCCGTAATGCTCGAACGCGAACATCTTGCCGGTGCGTCCCATGCCTGTTTGGACCTCGTCGATGATGAGGAGGGCGCCGCGCTCGTCGCAAAGCTCTCTCGCGCGCTTTAGGTAAGCGTCGTCCGCCACGTGGAGCCCACCCTCGCCCTGCACCGCCTCCAGAAGGACCGCGGCGGTCCGCTCGCCGACGGCCGTCTCGAGCGCAGAAATGTCGTTGAACGGAACGTACCTGAACCCGGGCGGCAAGGGCTCGAAATCCTTCTGGTACTTGGGCTGGCCGGTCGCCGTGACCGTCGCCAGGGTGCGCCCGTGGAAGGAGTTGAGCGCGGTGACAATCTCATACCGGCCTTCCTCCCGCCTCACGGCCCTGGCGTATTTGCGGGCGAGTTTGATCGCCGCCTCATTGGCCTCCGCACCGCTATTGCAGAAAAACGCCTTTCCGAACGGTGTCCCTTCCAAGAGCGCCTTTGCAAGGAGCGCCTGCCGCTCGATGAGGTAGAGATTGGAGCAGTGAAGCAGCATAGCGGCTTGCTTCTGAATGGCGGAGACCACAGCGGGGTGGGAGTGACCCAGCGCGCACACCGCGATCCCGCCGAGAAAGTCCAGGTACTCTCTACCGTCAGCGTCCCAGACACGTACGCCGGATCCGCGCACAGGCGCCACCGGAGCCCTCGAGTACGTGTTCATCAGGTACATGCGGGTCAGTTCCGCGATCCTCTCCGTCGCAACACGCCCCCCTGGTGCGATCCCGCGGCGCGGTGCCGTGTGAAGCGGTTCCGTCCCGGTCTCCGTCATTCGCGACGTCGCCTCGGCCTCCGGTGAGGCCGCACAGTGCTCAAGTGCCATCGTACACTCGCCGCCCGACACCGGCACGGGTCCTTTAACGCCCGCGCCGGAACGCGGCGGCACCCTCCCTTCCGCTGGTTCCTTCTGGACGCGGTGCTCGCGCCCATCTTTCCTCGGAGCAGCATGTGCCTACGATTGCGCCTTGCAAGCCTGGCCCCGCTCTGCCCCCGACCGGCTGAAAGTCCGAAGCCACCTGGGCCGACTCCGTAAGGGCCAGGCTCGGCTCCCCGCGGAGCCTTCGTTCAGCCCGGGTTGAGACCCGAATTCCCCCATGTAGCGGACGGAGCGGCCGAAGTCTTCGGACCAGCGCCTTCAGGCACCCACCCTTGCCCTCCGATGATCATGGTGCCGATGCCTTCGTTGGTAAACATCTCCAACAAGAGCGAGTGGGGTTTTCTGCCATCGATGATGTGGGTCCTCGGCACCCCCATCTCGAGTGCCGCGATACACGCGTCCACCTTCGGGATCATGCCCGACGCAATGCGTCCCTTGGCGATCATGTCCTTTGCCTCGGCGACGGTCACCTGTTGGAGCAGCGAACTCGGGTCGCTCGGATTCGCGAGGATCCCCTCCACATCGGTGAGGACCACGAGCTTGAACGCGCCGAGCGACCCGGCGAGGTGGCCGGCCAGATGATCGGCGTTTATGTTCAGCGTGGCCCCATCGTCATCGCACGCCACGGGAGATATCACGGGCACGAAACCCTCGCGGCACACCACATCGATGATCTCGGTATTGATCGAGATCACGCTCCCAACGTATCCGAGGTCGACTTGCTTTTCGCCACATGTCTCCGTGCCCATCCGCCGCGCCACGACTAGGTTCGCGTCCTTCCCCGAAAGGCCAAGCGCCTTGCCCCCGCCCCGGTTTATAAGGGTGACGATATCCTGATTGATCCTGCCCGTGAGAACCATCTCAGCTATCTCCGCCGTCTCGCCGTCTGTAACCCGCAGGCCGTTCACGAAGACAGGCTCTTTGCCCAGGCGCCTCATGACGCCGGTGATCTCCTTGCCGCCGCCGTGCACGATCACCGGATTCATGCCGATATACCTGAGAAGGACTATGTCCAGAGCCACCATTTCCTTGAGGGTCGCGTCGGTCATCGCAGCGCCACCGTACTTGATGACCACCGTCTTTCCGAAAAACGTCCGTATATAGGGCAGCGCCTCGACGATGACCTCAGCTTTGTCCGCGCCGGAAAGGCCGCGCGTGACAGGCGCACCAGCCGCCACTTTGGGAAAGTCCACTGGCCTCACCTCCTCAACTCCTGTAGCTTGCGTTGATACGCACGTACTCGTATGTCAGGTCGCAAGTGTACGCGCACGCGCTTTCGACGCCGGCGTGCAGGTCAACGACGATGAGCACTTCCTTGCGAGCCATGGCGTCCCTCGCGCGGCCCTCATCGAACTCCACCGCCGCGCCGGACCGCGCAACCAGAACGTCGCCGATGAACACGTCCACGAAGTCCGCGTCGAACTCCACGCCCGCACGCCCCGCTGCCGCCAGCACCCTGCCCCAGTTGGGATCGGCGCCGAACACCGCAGTTTTCACCAGGTTCGATGAAGCGATGGTCCTCGCTATCTGCCGCGCGTCCCGCTCCGTCTTCCCGCCGCGGACTTCCACCTTTATGACGCGGGTCGCGCCTTCACCGTCTTGCACTATCATGCGGGCGAGCGTCCCCGTGACGTACTCGAGCCCTTCCGAGAACGCGCCGAAGCAGGCGTCCTCCGACGCGACCGTGGGATTCCCGGCCATCCCGTTTGCGAACGCCACGGCCATATCGTTGGTGCTCGTATCGCCATCGATCGTGATCATGTTGAACGATCTCTCCACCGAGCGCACGAGAGCTCGGCGCAACATGCCGGGGGTAATCGCGGCATCCGTGGTCACGAACGCCAGCATCGTAGCCATATTGGGGTGGATCATCCCCGAACCCTTGGCTATACCCCCTATCCGCACCTTGTGCCCACCCACATCTCCCTCCACGGCTACCTCCTTCACAGTGCGGTCCGTGGTGAGGATGGCCTCAGCGGCGGCCGCGCCACCGCTGAGCCCGGGCTCGAGCACACCCGCGGCGACGCGGATTCCCTCGCGCACCTTCTCGATGGGCATGGGGACCCCTATAACGCCCGTCGACGCGACCACCACCTCGTCCGGCGAGATCCCCAGGACCTCGCCTGTCACGTTCGCCATGGTTCGCGCGTCCTCGAGGCCCTTCGGGCCCGTGCACGCGTTGGCGTTACCGCTCGCCACCACCGCAGCCCGGCACTTTCCGGACCGGATGTGCTCCATGCTGACCAAGACCGGCGCGGCCTTCACCCTGTTGGTGGTGAACACGCCCGCGCACACCGCCGGCACGTCCGAGAGAATGAGGGCGAGGTCGGGACGCGCCCGCTTTATCCCGCAGTGCAGCCCAGCAGCGCGGAACCCCAGAGGAGCGGTAACCCCGCCAGGAATCTCCCGCCAGGCCGCATCGGTCGCGCCCGCCGGTTCGACAGCCGCTGGTTCGATTGAAACCATCCCGCACGCTCCCTTCAGCCTTACGCCTTCTGAATGGTCCTTCTCACGGCCATACAGGAGGCGTTTCAAGGCCAGTTGACTCCTCCAACCCGAATAGAATGTTCATGTTCTGGATCGCCTGGCCGGCCGCGCCTTTCACCAGGTTGTCGAGGGCCGAGAAGACGACGACCCGGCCGGTCCTCATGTCGGTTCTCACCGCGATGTCACAGAAGTTCGACCCGCGCACCGCCTTCGTTTCGGGGAGGTTCCCCCGGAGCACTCTCACGAACCTCTCGCGGGCGTAAAATTCCTCGTATAGGGCCGTCAGCATATCGGTATCCGAGTTCCCGCCGGTTTCCGGGCAGAAAGCTCCATCGTGGTGCGTGTATCCGGGCGAACCGGGCTTGTTCAGGGCACCGTTTCCCACGGCAGGCGCCGGTGTCTTGAGTAAGCCGTACGCCGTCACCAGGATCCCACGGCTCATCGGAACGAGGTGCGGCGTAAAGGTAACCACGATCTCCTCCTCGTCCCCGTCAGCGAAGTCAAGTGCCTCAGCGGCAGTCTCCCCACTGCGGCGAGCTTCACCGCGAGAGGCCCGGCCCTGGACGGCCACCCGCCGCAATTCTTGCTCTATCTCGGGTATGTGGCGGTGCCGTGGAACCCCGTACGGCCGAAGGTTCTCCTCACACTCTGGGAAGTGGTATCCCGGCGACGGCGTCCTTCCGGCACCGGACACCCCGGACTTCGCGTCTATGACGAAGCTTCGTAAATCAACGATGCCGCGGTTTACAAGCGGAGCCAGCGCAAGCAACGCGGCTGTGGGGTAGCAGCCGGGATTCGCCACGATCCGGGACTTGCGTATCTCGTCTCGGTAAAGCTCAGGAAGACCGTACGCAGCCTCCGCAGCGAGGTCCGGGGCTTCGTGGGGGACGCCGTACCATTCTTGATACGACGCCGGGCTCTTCAGCCTGAAATCCGCACCGAGGTCGACGATCCTCACTGAAGGGCGTGCGGTCAGGATCTCTTTCGCGAGCGTCGCGGCTACGCCCGCGGGCGCCGCCATGAACACGACGTCGCAGTTGCGAGCGAGGTCCTCCGCAACAATGCCGGAGACGCAGGGAAGGTCGTACCCGCGAAGGTTCGGGTACACTTCGGCAGCCGCCTTCCCGGCGCTCCCGCGAGAAGCGAGAACCGTGACGGCCGCCTCCCTATGTCCAATGAGGAGCCTGACAAGCTCCCCGCCGGTATAACCGGACGCTCCGACTACCCCCACTCGAATCATAGGCGCATCCTCCACCGTGCCTGCCCGTGGTTTCCTCGCCAGCCAGGTTTGGGCAGGGGTTGTGGTAATTATACATCATTGGTGCATATATATGCAACCCACAATGAAAAAAACACGGCCGTTTTCGATTCGCGGCCGTGGTCGAAGCATCATGGCGGATTCGGGTCAGGACCCACTCTCAGCCAAGGACTTCTTCGGGTGAATGATACTCTATCCCAAACGCGTCAGACACGCCTTTACACGTGAGCTTGCCCTTGTAAGCGTTCAAGCCGAGCTTGAGAGCTGAGTCACGTCTCATGGCCTCTTCCGCGCCGAGATCCGCGATCCTGACTGCGTACGGAAGCGTCGCGTTTGTCAGGGCAAACGTTGATGTCCTCGGGAAGGCGCCTGGCATGTTCGCGACCGCGTAATGGAGCACGCCGTCCACGAAGTATGTGGGCTCAGCGTGCGTCGTCGGGTGGGTCGTCTCGATGCATCCTCCCTGATCCACCGCTACATCCACGATGACAGAGCCTTTCTTCATGAGCTTGATCATGTCGCGGGTGACCAGCTTCGGCGCCTTCGCGCCCGGTATGAGGACGGCCCCGATGACCAGGTCTGCGTCTGCGAGCGCAGCCTCTATGGAGTGCCTGTTGGAATACAATATTTTCACGTTCTTGGGCAACACGTGGGACAGGTATCGCATGCGACTGACGGAGACCTCGAACACCGTGACTTGGGCACCAAGCCCTGCCGCCATGAGCGCAGCATTCGTGCCGACGGTCCCTCCGCCGATGACAACCACGTGAGCCGGCTCCACCCCCGGAATGCCGCCCATCAACACGCCACGCCCGCCGTTCGGGCCCGCGAGGTAGTTCGCCCCCACAACGGCCGCCATCGCGCCCGCTACCTCGCTCATCGGCGAGAGGAGAGGAAGGCTGCCGTCGGGAAGTTGAACGGTCTCATAGGCGATCGCCACTATGCCGGAATCAAGCACCGCCCTGGTCAGAGTCTCGTCGGACGCAAGGTGGAAGTAGGTGAACATCACCTGACCGTGCCGCATGAGCGGGTACTCAGGCGGCAACGGCTCCTTAATCTTCATGATCATGTCGGCCTGGGCCCACAAGTCGACCACGTTATCCACTATGCGAGCGCCCGCGCGCGCATAGTCTTCGTCGGATATGCCGCTTCCCGTCCCAGCCCCTTTCTCCACGAGCACCGTGTGGCCCCTGTCGGACAACGCCATCACTCCTGATGGCACGATAGCCACCCGGTTCTCATTGTTCTTGATCTCCTTCGGGACCCCGACTATCAACTCGACCACCTCCATGACGACGTCACGAAGACCCGGATTCTGCGGGCTTGTTCTATGATTCTACTCCGGAAATCGTAATCCTTCCAGCTTCGAGGAAAACGAGACGGTCGCATCGGCCCCAACGCAAAGCCAACAGGCTGCGCCCCGCAACAAAGCGTGACGCAGCCTGCTCACCTCTCACCCGCTTCTCATTCACTGTTCCTTTCAGTCCGGTTGACGGGTTGTCTTTCCCTCCTGAGGCCCCCCAGAGGGGCGAAAGCCCACCAGCACGCGCGGGACACCCGACCCCCGGCCCTCGAAACCCTAGAAGTTCATTCCCACGAGCACGCGGAAGGCGGTGCCGTCAGCACCTTCCCGGCTGCTGTAGAGAGCCTCGCCCGCAAGCCAGAACGGGAACATCACGTTGACTTTCACGCCGCCAAGCGCCTCGACCCACACGTTGCCGGCGCTACCCTCGAACGCCACCCCCGCCCGGGCATACGTGTCGATCTGCGGGGTAATCGGCTGCTCGCCGTATAGTCCGACCTTGAAGCTGGTGTTGGAACCTTCGGTCATCTTCACGCCCCCGAATGCTCCAACCGAGGTAATGCCCAGGTTCTTCAGCGCAAGTTTGCCGTACAGCTCGGTCTTGCTGGGCTCGTCGCCGGCTTGGGCCACATAATCGAACCCGAATGCCAGTTTGTCAGAGAGACCCAGTTCGCCTGCGAGCGTCATGGCCGATTCGTTCTGGCGGAAGTAATAGCCCACCCCAATCTTGTTCGCCGCAGATACGCCGCCAGCCAGCGCCAACACCATGACCGCGGCGACCGCCAATAAGAACGCCTTTCTCATTACCGTCCGTCCCCCTCTCACTCGGGTTTGAGTCTAGAACCTCATTCGACGATGAGAACCAAAGTCCTCCCTTCACCGGTGAGGCATTCTCTGGATCAGGAGAGGAACTCTTCCCGCACGACCTCCCACATCTTGGGGTCTTCCGAACCAAGCCGCCAGAACGCTATTCCGTCGATTCCACGCTCTCTGACAAGTCTCAGCTTGAGCCTGAGGCTTTCCGCATCCTCGTAGTACACGACGTGTTCGACGTCGCCTTCGTAATACCGGATCACCGGGCATGCCGCTCGGACGTCCCAAGCCGCCGAAATCCCCGGCCGCTCCAGCATCTCCCCGGCTTTCTTCGCATCAAACCCCCTGCCTTGCGATATCACACCTTTCTCGATGGTCCAATGCCGCCCGTAGAACGGGAGGCCGACCACTATCTTCTCTCTCGGAACGCACGCAAGCGCGTAGTCGAGCACTTTCTCGAGCCACCAGAGCGGTGCGACCGGCCCCGGCGGGCCGCCCGCTGGAGAGTAATCGTATCCCATGATGACCAGGGAGTCCACAACGGTGGCGAGGCCCGGATAGTCGTACGCCTGGGCCCATCCCGTGTCGTCCGGCCTTGGGGGCGCGGTCTGCGCCACGGCATCCACCGAGACATGCTTGCCGTGGGGCTTGAGGAGATGTGCGATCTCGGTGACGAAAAGGGTGTAATTCTCTCTGTCGCCTTTCAGGAAGGCGCCCTCGAAATCCATGTTGATGCCGTCGAAACCGCGCTCCAGGACGAGCGAGGCGATCGCCTCGGCAGCGCGCCGCCTGGTGCGGTCCGTGAGAAGTATCTCGTGTGCGACCTCGGGGCTGAAGCCCTCGTTCGCGACCAGGGGCACGACCGCGGTCCCTGAAGCCCTCGCTAGCTCGGTGATGCCCGCTGCCCCGTTCTCGTCGCTCTTGATGTTCCCGTCCCTGCTCATCGAATACCAGCAAGGGCTGATGTGAGTTATCACGTCCGCATGTTCCCTGTATGAGCGCTCGCCCTCATGAGAGCCCGCCACCTGCCAGCCTAAAACCACCTTTCTCACCAGGAATCCCAGCCTCCCTTTCTTTCAGCATTTCAGCGTCGCGAGCCGCAGCGTGCTTGCAGCGGAACGAGCGGCGCGGAGGATGCCTTCTTGCGTATCCTTCTTCCGTATTTCAAGGAACGCCCGCGGAAACCTCCTTAAGTGGGGAGCAAAAACGCCCCCGACCCTCGGGAGATGTTCCCGGTGGCTGCACGACGGGTGTCAAAACCCGGCCGCTGGCATCACGGGTCGGGTTTTCTGGAAGCACCCGCCACTTGGGGCGCCATCCCCGAGCGCGACACCGGCAACCCGGCGACCGCTAGAAATGGGGCAATGACTAACTCACCCTCGCATAGCCGCACTCGTCGAAGCTTGTCGGCGCGTGGCGCGTGTACGCCGCGAGTCGACACGAGCCGCCATATCCCGCCGCATCCATTGACAGGCGTCTAGTCGGTGTCGTAAAATGTGTCCGGTAGTATGGACATATTCTCCATTTATGGTTAACCGAGGTTGCATCGCCTAGGGGCAGGTACGCTATGAGCCCCCCTCCGGGTGAAAGGCTTCCCTCCGCGCCGGTTTGCCGGCCTGTTCCGAACGGTTAACGATACCGCGCATTGCGCGAGCCGTCCCCAGGGGCTCAAAGAGACGTTTGAAGAAATGAAGGCGGAGACGAAGAGGAGGCGTCTAGAGTGAAGTGCCGGCAAACCCTGAAAGCTGTGACGGAGATCCTCCAGCATGACTTCCCAGGGCCGGTTGGCGATGGGGTGTGTTCCGCCGTCAGCCGTTGTCTCGGGGGCGTCCGCGTTTACCTAGTGGACGCCAAAGGGCAAGTCACCGGACGCTCTATGGCGGCGAGCGCCTCCGCCGCCGCGAAAGCCCTGGCGGATTCCCCAGGTCCCGAGGTGCATGGACGGCATTTCGGAGACGGTCTCACGCCTCGCACAATAGCGTCGCTCGGCGCCGCGGTGGCCGCGCGCAGAATAGCCGTGTCGGCCGTGATCGATCGCCATACGTACGCGGCGGCGCCCATCACGGTGCTGCGGGAAGCCCTCGGCATGCTTGTTGTCCAGCTTGATCGCGAACCCTCACGAGACGACCTTGATACGCTCGGAGCCCTTGCTACGGCCGCCGGCGCAGTGCTCGCAATCAGGCACTGGAGGGACGAGGAGGAGCGCGAGAGGAACCAGCGCGGCGCGAGATCCGCGATCCGGAGCCTCTCTTACTCCGAACTCGTGGCCGTTCGCGCCATCCTCGACAGCATCGCAGGCGACCAAGGGTTCGTCATAGCGGGCAGGATCGCCGACGCTGCAGGCATGACGCGTTCCGTCGTCGTCAATGCTCTCCGGAAACTATCCTCCGCCGACCTCGTCAGAACGAAATCCTTGGGAATGAAAGGCATGTTCGTGAAGCTTCTCAACCCGGAACTACGCAGCGAGGTGCAAAACAGCGGCATCGGACGGGACGGTGCGCGGGCGCAGGTCACCGCTGGGGCCCCGGAACGGAAAGCTGGCGGGACTAGCAGCGCGCGCATGGACAGCAAGAGCGGTGGGACGACCGCAGGGCGGGATCGCGAACGTTCAGCCGAGGCGGTCGTACGCAGTTCAGCTCATGTATAACCACACGTCACCTGTAAGAACATACATGATGGGCGCACCGCCACTCCCACGCTGACCAGGGTGAGCGGTGAGCCACGAGAGGAGGGGAGCGGCCACCCGGCTCGGCGGACGCTGGAGAACCGGGGCGCCGCGTGGAACCCATGGCGAAAGTGACAGTGGACGAGAATCTGTGCATCGGATGCGGGCTGTGCTCGGAGATATGCCCCGAGGTGTTCGAGATGGGGGATGACGGGCAAGCGCACGCTGTGCATCCCGAAAAGTGTGACGGGCTTGCGTGTTGCGCGGAAGCCGCGGAGTCGTGCCCTGTGGAAGCCATCAAGATCGAGTAACGTGTTCGCGACCGGACATACCGCTTTCAGAAAGGAGGAGCGGCTTCCCTCGGTGCCGCGACGCCGCCGGCGATCCCGGTGCGTCCGGCGGCCGCGGAAGCCGCCTCGGCGCCATGAACCCAACTGAATCCGGCTCGGGTCACGAGGACACTCTCGTGCTCCACATCAATGGGATGAGCTGCAACCACTGCCGCGCCGCTGTGGAAAGAGCGCTGCTCAAGGTGCCTGGGGTGAAGACGGCGCAGGTGGACCTGGCGTCCGGAACCGCAAGAGTGACGTTCGACCCGGACAAGGCCACTCGTGACCACATGGTGAGAGCCGTGGAGGACGAAGGCTATCGGGTTTCCCTCTGAAACGACGGCGGGTTGGCCGAAGATGGCGGCGCACCTATGATGTGGATCTCCGCTCCGCACTTCGGGCACCTTCTGTCTTTTATTCTGTATGCCACGAGGTCGAATCCGCTCCGCTCGATGAGCGATTCCCCGCATACGTAGCAATGGGTGTCGTTGCCCTCGGCACCCGGCACGTTCCCTATGTACACGTACTTGAGTTCGTCCCTGGCGATCTCAACCGCCGCGCGCAGGGTAGCGATGGGCGTCGGAGGCGCTTCAAACTTGTACGCTGGGAAGTACCTGGAAAAGTGCAAGGGCGTGTCGTCCCCTAGCGACGAGGCCACCCAGTGCACGAGCTTGCTTATCTCGTCCGAGTCATCGTTGTGACCGGGGATTATGAGGTTCGTTATCTCGACGTGGCATCCTGCCGCCTTTGCCCGCTCCGCGGTGCGGAGAACGGGGGCGAGCCTTCCGTGGCATACCTTCGCGTAGAATGACTCAGTGAACGCCTTCACGTCGATGTTCATGGCGTCGATGTGCGGTAGGAGCTCCTTCAGTGGGTCCTCGTTGATCTCGCCGTTGGTGACCAGGACATTTTTCAGTCCAAGGTCGTGCACGAGCTTCGCGGCGTCGACGACAAACTCGTACCAGATGAGGGGCTCCGAATATGTGTACGCCACGCCGATCGAGCGCCGGCGCCGACCGTACTCAGCTGCGGCGGCGGCCAGTTCCTGAGGCGTAAGCGCCTCAGTCCTGGCGTCCGCTTGGGAGATGTGCCAGTTCTGGCAGAACCCGCACGCGAGGTTACACCCCCTGGTGCCCACTGAGAGGATCGCCCATCCGGGGTAGAAATGATAAAGCGGCTTCTTCTCGATGGGATCGAGCCCGAAAGACGTGATCTCCCCGTAGATGAGAGAATACAGTCGCCCGTCTATGTTTTTACGGGCTCTGCACACTCCGACGTGGCCTGGCCTGATCCTGCAGTACTGCGGACAGAGGAGGCATGTTACAACGCCCTCCTCTCCGCTCTCCTTTGTCCAGTAAGACGCCTCACGCATCAGGTGTACCTCTTGACTCTGAATCTGAAGAGCTCGACGTCTTCCTCGGGCGCTATCCCCGCTTTTCGCTTCGCTATCGCTACCTGCTCGCGCGCGTCGTCGATGCCCTCGAGAGCCGGTAGAAGAAGTCCGCTTCTCGGGCCTTTTTTGACGATCACCCCGTACACCTTCGGATCCAGCTCATCGATGCCGGAGATCCGCTCCGCCGGGGTGAGGACGTCCACAGAGTAAACGAGCTCGTCGAGCTCGCGAGGCTCTACCGGCATGAACCTTGGATCGTCGGTGGCGGCGGCGATGGCGTTCCTGATTATCTCCTGAGCAATGTTACGCGTCGTGGCTTGGATTGTCCCGATGCACCCACGGAGCTGGCCCGCCTTCTTGATGGAACAAAACACCCCGGCCCTGCCACGCATCTCCTCCGGAAGGTCCTCAGGAGGATTGATCACACGCCCGTTCCTCACGTATTCCTCCACGGCCGATCGCGCGAGCCGCACAAGAGGGCTCTCCGCTTCCCTCGTTTTCAACAGCGCCTTCCTGCGCCCGGCGATAAGCTTTTCGACCAAAGCCCTGTCCGCAGCGGGCTCACCGGGCCTGAAAACCGCGACGGCATAGCCCACGCCGAACGGGCCTTCGTACGACAAGACGTCAGGCTCGAATTGCCGCCCATCGAGGGTTCCGAGAGCCATCAGGAGCGACCTGTACCCGCACTCTCCCGCCCGCTCCACCAACACGCTGTCGAGGGAAATGATGCCTTCCACATCTCCCGCCCGCATAAGCTCGACTATTCGCGCGTCGAACTGGGCGCCGCGCGGATCGTAGCCGGCCGGCGCCTGTCTGCTCAGGCGGTGCGACATGTCACCGCTGGCAATGACCACGGCTCTGCGGCCCAATGCTTCCACGGCCTGCGCTATTGCTCTCCCGAACGCGTACAGCTTCTCCCGGGGCAGAAGCGACATGCCCATGACCACCAAGGGAGTCTTCACCCCCGCGTCCGCCACGAAGTACATCGGGACCAGAACCCCGTGGTCGAGGCGGTTTTCCAGCCGGTACGCACGGCGCTCGCGGTCCCCTAAGAGGATCGCAGGAACGCCTTCCGCCTCCGCGCGCCGGGCGATCTCGCTTGCCAGGGCCAGGTCGTTCTCGAACGACAGGCGGACCTGCCCCGCCATGAACATGGAGAAGTCGCCTTCGAGCGGATTCGTGGTCCGTATCGCCACTGCGTCCTCGAACAAGGGCGAATGTGGGCTGATCACGACCACGACCTCCGGGCTCGCGTCTCTCAACATGCCCGCGAGCTTCTTCATGGCCTCCGTCGTGTGCCTCACAGCATCAAGGTCATGCCTCGAGCCGATCTCCGGGATGAGAAGCGGCGGATGTGGGGCAAGCGCACACAACACGATACCCCCGGCCTTTGCCACTTGTAACCCCTCCCCAAACACGGAACGCACATCCTACGCCGCGGACATACGACGACGTCATACAACGACCTTGTGCACGTACGGCGAAGTCATGGCAGCGAGGAGGCAACCGTAACTCATCGTGAACCTTATCTCGTCGCCGACCCGTATCCTTCGCTCTGCTTCCTCCACATCGAGGATCAGGTGGTCGCTGGACGCTCCAAGCACCTCGACGCCCGGTTCCAGCGGGCTGAGGCCCTCGGGATCCACGTCCTGCCTGCCGCACGCGAGGAGCGCCCTCCACCTTACGCCCCTGTCCTCGAATCGGCGGACCTTCCCGAAAGCATCCTGCCCGATCTCTCCTCGCGGCACCGATGGCTTCCTCGCCACTTCGATCACTTCGGCCGCGAGGATGAATGCATCGAGGTGCATGCCGGGAAGCGGGCGCCGGCACGTGACGTCCCTCCCAAGCAGCATGGACTCGCCGATGCGAAGCTGGTTCACGCCTTGGGGCACTTCGCCCGCGCTGACAAGCGGAAGCGCGCTCGAATTGCCACCCGATATCAATTCCAGGTCGATTCCAAGGTCACTACGGATGCGGTTCCGCAAAGCCAGAAGCACGCCCATGTTCTCAGGCGTCGGGATCACCCCGCCATAGCATGCTACGTTCGTTCCGAGACCATACAGCCGCACGCCGTCTAGGCCCGCGATACGGGCCGCGACATCCGCGACAGCTTCGGGGAGGACCCCTTCGCGCAGATCTCCCACGTCCACCATGAGAACAACCCTATGCTCCGTGCCGTGAGCGCGGGCGGCTTCGCCGAGGGCTCTTGCGGTTTCCGCCGACGAGATGAGCGTCACATCTGCGAGGCGCACGGCATCCCAGGCTTCATGGAGCATCGGAGCACGCAGCAGGATGGTCTCGCAATGGACGCCGGCGCAACGAAGACGCTCAAGATTCGCGAGACGGGAATCGGCGATCCATCTCACCCCGCCCCTCAACATTGCCCTCGCCACGTCGGGGTGGCCGCAGGTGACCTTAGTCACCCCCGCCACCTGGATGCCGTGTCTCGCGCACATCTCAACGACGACTCCGGCGTTCCTTTCGATCTTCCTCAGGTCTATTTCAACTCTCGGGGCCGCCGCGGGTCCGTGGACGGACATTCCCACACCACCTTCACGGTTTCGGCCCTTCACGCGCCCCGCCTCTCGCAGGCGAGGTCTTCCACCGGACCGCTAGAAGCTCTTGACCTGGCGCCTATAATGCGAGATCAGCCAAGCGTTTCTCTCGGCGCTACCCGGCACGTTGGCGCTGGTGAACACGGGCGGCTCTTGGCCCATGCCCGCCAGCTTTTCCACCGCCCGGACTATGACGTTATTTAGGATGTACGCCCCTAGTATGGTCGACACGGGTCCCGTCCTGAGGCCCGGATAGCCCGGCACGTCCACTAACGCGTCACCGGGAGGCGCGTGGTTATCCAAGACGATATCCGCGAGCTCGTAGAGGCGGTGGCCCGATGGGTGCCGTGGCCGAGCCGCCGCTGAGGCCTGCACGGACGTGAGCGCGATCAACACGAGGCTCCTCGCCCGTGCCTCCAGGGCCACCTCGATGGGCACGGGGTTGATGCCGGAATATGAGACGATGACAATGGGTTCGCCGGCGGAGGTCTCGTGATCCCCCATGATGGCGGCGGCATACCCGGGCAGCCGCTCCAGAAGCGTGCTCCTGGCCGCACCGCTGTGGGGCATGAGCCCGGAGTCGAATATGGCGTTCACCGGCACGAGACCGCCCGCGCGGTAAAAGATCTCCTCAGCAAGCATGTGGGAATGACCCGCGCCAAACACGTGCAGCACCCCACCGGCGTTCACCGTCGTGGCGATGGCATCCGCGGCCTTTTCGATGGCTTCCTCTTCAGCGGAGTCGATCTCGTTCATGAGCCGTTTCACGATGGTCGAATACTCGTCTCGCAGGCCCAAAGCGCTCCCCCCTACTCTTTACGTCTCCTGCGGCAGCCCTCCCTGACGACGACAACCGCCCCGGGTCGCCCCGGCGCGCTACCCGCGAGCTCTGCGGAACAAAGGGAGGCTGTCCCGGTTCGTTACGATATTCTACAGACCGTCATCATATCCTTTTTGCGCTATTCACCCTGCCCAGAATCGGCTTCTCCGCGAAACTGCCATCCGAGGGCATAGATGCGGAAAAAGGCAGATGAAGGGGAGTGTACCAGGGTTGACCGCGGGGCCGCATCGCCCCGCAGGTCGCTCAACGGCCGGCAAAGCCGCGGTCTACTTTGCGAACCTCACGAGATCATAGTTAGGCCCCAGGGGCGCATCCAGAATGACGTGCCCGGCGATGGTGACCGGCCACGCGCCCTCCACGAGAATCTGGACCCGCTCGACCTCGGGCAACTCCGCCAGTGTGTCGACGATGGAATAAACCGTGATCTCCTCAGACCTGCTTCCTCCCCAGTGGCTTGAGACAAGCTCGCGGCTGAAATCCACGTAAGCCACACCATCCACGATCCGCAGCGACCTGAGCCGCGTGCCCTTCGGCACCGTCGCGCACAGCACGCTCCCGCCCGCGGGTCCTTTGATGAGTTCGTTGACGATCTTGGAAGCACGCTCCTCCGGCGGCAGCGACTTGGCCATCCCGGGGATCCTGCGCACCTCGGGCAAAAGATCGTCGTCGAAATTGGTGGGGCCGGCGAAATAGAGTATGGCCTCATCTTCCGCAGGGTTGAGGGCGGCCCGCGCCTTCGACCTCAAGACCTCGCTGACGCCTTCCTGGGGCACCCTATCCACCTGCATCCCGCTGTCCGATGCCGGCTCGGCTCCTTGGCCCGGTTCGTCTCCACGGCGCCCGTCGCCCTTCCTGCGTCCGCTGTAGGATTCTATTAGGTAATTCACGGTCCCCCGGAAGATCGCCTCGGCCACGCGTCTCCGGTAGTCAGGCTGTGCCAAGAGGGATTCCTCGCGCGGGTTGGACAGAAAGCCTACTTCCACGATGACGGCAGGCATTTTCGAGTGCTTGAGCACGAAGTAGTCGTCGCCCGGCTTGGCCCGCCTGAGATTCGGCCCGAGCTGGGCTACGAGCTCCTTCTGGATGGCTTGAGCGAGGGCCTTGCTCTCCTCGGACCTACTATGGTAGAACGTCTGCGCCCCAGACCAAACGGGCTCTGGAAAGCTGTTCGCGTGGATGCTGATGTAAAGGTCTGCGCCGCTCCTGGCCGCAAGGTCCACCCTGCTCTCGAGGTCCAAGCGTTTCCGCTGCATGGGTCCTAGTGACTCGTCCCGGACGAGATCGTCGTCATCGTCCCTCGTCATCACCGTGTACACGGCCGCACGGTTGAAAAGCCCCGCTAGGCAGCGGCCGATATCAAGCACCACGTCCTTTTCGACAAGGCCGGAGCGCCCTCGGGCGCCGCAATCGTCACCACCGTGTCCTGGGTCAATGACTATGACTTTCCCGCACACGGCGTCCGAGAGCGGAGCGCTCACCCTCACAGCCGTGCGGGCGAGCACGAGCAACGTGACCACCACCGCTCCTATCGCGGCGGTGGTCACGAGCCACGCTCTTGGGGTCCATATGAGCACGATGGGCTTCCTCAACAGGGCTTCACCCTCTGTGACAGGCGTCCCGTCCCGGCGCACCCCGCCCGGTGCGTTCTGCCGCCCGCCCGCTACCACAGTTATGCGTGCGAGCCCTGAAAAATGCCCTTCGAGCGCCCCGCAAAGGCCGCAAAACCCCTCCTCACCCTGTTGTTTTTCGCGTCACGGGCGGGCGCTCTGCCGCATGACGCCCTGCCTTTACACCTCCGCCACGCCCTCCATGACCCGGTAACCGCCGCCCTTGTCCACCTCACGAGCCACCGGAAATACCTCGGCGAGCATGCGCAGGAGGCTCTTGGCGCCTTGCTTCGTCTGGGCCACGACAACAAGCCTTCCGCCGGGATTGAGATGCGTTGCGGCCCCCTCGATGATTTCGAACAGGACCCGTTTTCCCGCTCTGATAGGCGGGTTCGAAAGAATGAGGTCGAACTTCATGCCTTTCACCGGCGAAAACCCAGCGCCGCATATGACTTCCGTGTTGACGGCGCCGTTCAGGGCCGCGTTTCTCCTGGCAAGCTCGCACGCCCGCTCGTTCACGTCCGTCATGCACACTCGACACGTGGGGCAGAGAACCGCCGCGGCGATCCCGATCGGGCCATAACCGCAACCGAGGTCAAGGACGAGGCTTCTTTCAGGCACATCCACCGCTTCGATTAGGAGGCGTGTGCCCCGGTCCAGCTTGCCCTTGGCAAAGACACCGGCGTCCGTCACAAAGCGGAAGCGGCGGCCTTTGAGCTCGACCTCTATCTCTCGTTCGGCGTGCGCCGAGGTCGGCGCTTCCGTGAAATAGTGCTCTCCCAGTATCGAAAATCACCTCCCACTCCGTGGGCCATGATCCTGGCCAGCACAGGCATACGCGCTTTGAAACGCGTAGCTCTGACGCGCTTTCTCACGGTGTCGACGAACTCGGGCCTGAACCCCATGGCAACGAGCTCGGGTTTCTTCTTCCTCTCGTCGATCATCAGATACAGCAGCTTGTCGACGTCGTCGTAGGCGAAGCCGAGCTCTCCCTCGTCGGTTTGCCCCGACCACAGGTCCGCGCTTGGTGGTTTCGCGATGATTCTCGGCGGGACCCCGAGATGACGGGCGAGCGCACGCACCTGCGTCTTATAAAGGTCGCCGATGGGGTCGAAGGCAAACGCCAAGTCGCCGTGGAGCGTGCCGTAGCCCAGGAGAAGCTCCGTCTTGTTGCTCGTCCCCACCACGAGCCCGCGCTTTACCGCTGATAGATCGTAGATGGCCGCCATCCTCTCCCGGGCTATCCTGTTTCCCCGCCTGAGCTTGTCCGCCTCGGGCCCCGCCTCGGGCGGCAGAGCCGCGAAGTACGCGTCGACCGGGTCGGTGATGTCCATGACGCAGTACTCGATGCCCAGGATATCGGCGACTTCCTTCGCATCCGTAAGGCTGGCCGGATCAGACGTGCGGTAGGGCAACATCGCGGCGAAGACATTCTCCCTGCCGAGCGCGCGCACGCACAAGTACACAACGACCGAGGAATCCAGGCCGCCAGAGAGATTGATTACGACCCTTCGGTAGCCCGCCCGAGCCACCTGGGCCCGCACGAACTCAACAAGTGCGTCTTGGACCTCGTCCAAGTCCAGTTCGAGCCCTGGTACTTTGATGAATTGGTACTGCATCGACCTTTCGGAGCCTCCTCATACGAATCACGAATAGTGTGCGCAGGACGGACAGCTATCTGCCTGCAAACTCAGGTCTGCGCTTCTCGAGAAACGCCCGCACCCCCTCATGCATGTCCTCCGTGGCACACGCGTCCCCAAAACAGCGCGCTTCTACTTCCAACCCGTCGTCGAGGCGCGCGTCCCCGGCCTGGCTTAGCACCGTTTTCGCGAGCCTTACAGCCACCGGAGCTTTCGAGGCGATGGTCTCAGCAAGCTCCAGGCACACGTCCATTAGGCTCGCGTGAGGGACGACCCTGTTCACCAGACCGATGGCCAAGGCTTCTTGGGCATCGATGACCCTGCCTGTAAATAGCAGCTCACTTGCTGCGGCGGGCCCTACGAGCCTCGCGAGGCGCACCGTGCCGCCGTAGCCAGGGATGAGCCCGAGATTCACCTCTGGCTGGCCGAATTTCGCGGAGTCCGATGCGATACGGATGTCGCATGCCATTGCAAGCTCACACCCGCCACCCAGACAAAGGCCGTTCACAGCGGCAATGACCGGGCATGGGAACGAAGCGATAAGGCCCATGACGGCGTGGCCCCTTCTCGACATCTCGACCCCCGCCTCGCGCGTCAGACCCGGGAACTCTTTGATGTCCGCCCCCGCCACGAACGCGCGCTCACCCGCTCCCGTCACCACGACGACCATCACGCTCGGGTCCGCGCGTAGCTCCGTGAACGCGCGTGCCAGCTCGTTCACGGTCTGGAAGTTCAACGCGTTCACGGGAGGTCGGTCGATGGTCACAACCACCGTTCCTCGGCACCGGCTGTCCCGGCTCACCCTGACGAACTCGAGCTCCACACCACACGCCCCCTTTTCTGAGCATCTTCGCGCGTCTCCAACACGTCTCTCAAGCCCCCGCCGGCCGCTCCCCACCGGGGCGGGGCGGTCATGTGCCTCGCCGCGACACCACCCTCACGGGCGAGAGCTTGATCACGCCGATCTCGGTCTCAATGGCACATGCGAGGCCGAAGGTGCCGTCGGGAACCACGAAAGCGAACTTCCCCGACACGCTCCGGCCGGGGTTCACCTGGCGCATCCACAAGGACTCCTGGCGATTCACGTAATACACGCTCGTGCTGCTGGGAAAGAAGACCTGCCCCCGTCTGTCAACGAGCCGCAAATCCTGGCAGAGGATCACAACCGGGGAGTGGTTCCGAATCTCCATGTCCACGATGAGGAGGTCCGATCCCCAGAACTCTGCGCGTCGCACGTCCACCTGCACGGTGCGCCTGAGGCAGAGGAGGTCCCGGACCACGCTCGCACGTTCCAGGAGCTCCGGCGCGCCTGGAACAAGCGAAGGGTTCCTTGCCACGACGAATCCAGCCACGACGCACGCCGCGATGAGCCATAGCATGGCCGTGACGAGGACCCGCCGTCGCGCTTTGGTTCTTCTCGGCACGTACCTTCGCAAGACTCTCCCTCCAGAGCAGATTGGGTTTGCTCGTTCTATAGTTCGGGATATGGTTCGCCTTTCCTCCCAAGGCGGGCGGACGCAGCATGCGAGGCGCTCCGCGCGCCTCACCAAAATCCGGCCCGTCTGGCCGGTCGCCGGATTTTGACACCCCTCGTGCAATCACCGGCAACCCAAGACCTCGGAAAACCAGAGAAAACTAATGACCTCATACCCAGCCTCCGCCCAACCGGTGGGTTCGGAATCGCTGACATACCACCGCCGACAACGTAACCGAGGCATGGGGATGTAAGACTTCATGAAAACAGCAAACCGGTTCATTCCCGCTTGCGCGTCGGAAGAACCGGTTCCGTGAACGCTCTCAGTCATCGTTATCCCGCGCTTTCACCTCTTGGAGTACTGAGGTGCTTTGCGCGCCTTCTTGAGCCCGTACTTGCGCCGCTCCTTCATGCGCGGGTCGCGCGTGAGGAGCCCGGCTCCCTTCAGAGCCTGGCGCAGGTCAGGGTTCAGAGCCACGAGGGCCCTTGTGATGCCGTGCGTTACCGCGCCCGCCTGGCCGGTTGGGCCTCCGCCCTCGACCTTCGCGATCACGTCGTACTTACCAGCGGTGTCTGTGACCGTAAACGGCCGCCTTACAAGAATCTCTAGAATCTTGCGGCCGAAATACTCAGATACGGGCTTCCCGTTGACGATGATATCCCCACGGCCGGGCTTCAACTGTACCCTCGCTACCGAACACTTCCGCCTGCCTGTCGCGAGAACGGCAGGTACGTCCCCAATCTCAGCTAATGCCACGCCTTACCCCCCCTTCGTGCCTGTGCCATGGCCCCCTTACTCCTCGATCTCAAGGGGTTTCGGCTTCTGCGCCGCGTGCGGGTGCTCCGCGCCGCGGTATACTTTCAGCTTCTTCCACAACGAACGCCCAAGCCGGTTGTGCGGGAGCATTCCTCTCACCGCATGCTCGATAACGGCCTCGGGCTTCTTCGACATCATCACTTCGTAAGGAACAGCCCGCAGCCCCCCGGGATAGCCGCTGTGCCGGTAATAGAGCTTTTGCTTCGCTTTGTTCCCGGTCACCCGCACCTTCTCGGCGTTGATGACGATCACGTGATCGCCGGTGTCAAGACTTGGGGTGTATGTGGGTTTGTGCTTCCCCCGTATGACGCTGGCGACCTGGCTCGCCAACCTGCCAAGGGTCTTCCCCTCGGCGTCGACCACGTACCATTCTCCGCCCTGTCCCTCGGGCCTGGGCCTAGTGCCAGCCATAGAAGATCCACCTCACAAGACTTTTGACCTCTTAACTTGATCCAGACGTCCGTCACTTCGTCGCGAGCCTCGGAGCTTACGCTAACGCGCTGCAAATCACGGCCAGATAAACCAAATGCGGGCCGCAAACCCCAAGGCGTATTCTAATATAGCCTGGGCGACGTGTCAAGAACGAACCCCCGGCCCGCCGCCGCATCAGCAGGGCCCGGCCCCGCGGTCGTCATAGTCTACACGCACCAGACACAGCCCCTTCGCAGGCGCAGTGGGCCCCGCGGCGCGCCTGTCGCGAGCGTCGCGGATCCTAGCCACGTCGCGCGGGGTGAGTTTTCCCGCACCGACGAGCACCAACGTCCCCACGATTATCCGCACCATATTATAGAGAAACCCGTCCGCCTCCACAGTTATCCTGATGAGGCCCTCTCCCGCCTCAAGCGCGCACCGCTTCACCTCCCGGGTGAACGTCTTGGCGCCTCCGCCCGACGCCGCAAACGATCGGAAGTCGTGGCGTCCCACGATGTGGCCACATCCCTCCCGCATCGCCGCAAGATCGAGGGGGAAGGGCACATGGTGCGCGTAGTTCCGGAGAAAGACGGACGGCACCGGTCTCGTATCTATGGTGTACTCGTACGTCTTGCCGCGGGCGTCGTACCGCGCGTGGAACTCCAGAGGCACGTCCTCGGCGCGAATCACTCTGATATCCTCCGGGAGCACGCTGTTAAGCGCAGGAACGAACTTCTCCGTGGGCATCCTCGCGCCTGTACGGAAATTCACAACTTGACCCCGCGCGTGAACCCCCGCGTCCGTGCGTCCCGCACCGATGACGTTCGCGGGCGACTTCGTTATCACGGCCACAGCCCGCTCCAGCTCCGCTTGGATCGTGCGAACGCCGTCTTGCCGTTGGAATCCGCAGTACGCGGTTCCGTCGTACTCGACCACAAGCTTGATATTCCTCATAGGCTCGTTGTTTACAGGTACACCGCCACAGCGACCAGGGCGGCCGTCGACCCGACAGCTGCAAGGATGTCTTTCACTCCAACGTGGAGCTGCTTCATCCTCGTCCGTCCCTGTCCCCCGCGGTAGCACCTAGCCTCCATAGCCATGGCGAGTTCATCGGCCCGCCGGAACGCGCTCACAAAAAGAGGAACGAGAAGCGGGACAAGGCCCTTCGCCTTCTGCACCACGTTGCCGGTCTCGAAATCCGCACCCCTCGCCATCTGAGCCTTCATTATCTTGTCGGTCTCCTCGAGAAGCGTGGGGATGAATCTCAGCGCGATGGTCATCATCATCGCGAGCTCGTGCGCCGGAACCCCGAGAACCCTCGCCGGTGAGAGAACGCTCTCGATGCCGTCGGTGAGCTCGATAGGGGACGTACTGAGCGTCAATATGGATGTGGCCAGCACGAGCAACACCAGCCGCATCGACATCGCGAACCCCTTGAACGCTCCCTCGTACGTCGCCACGAGAGGCCCGACCCTGAAGAGCACCCGGCCTTCGTTCATGAAGAGGTGAAGTCCGAACGTCAACACCAGGATGAAAAGAAGCGGTCGCACCCCTCGTATCACGAATCTCATCGGTAGGTGAGCGAGGAGCACGGCGCCCAGGATGAAAAGGAGAACCAGCCCGTACCCGGCCATCGTACTGACAAGGAAGAGCACGGTGATGATGACCAAGGTGATGAATATCTTCACCCGCGGATCGAGCTTGTGCACCAGCGAGTCGCCAGGTATATACTGGCCTATGGTTAGGTTACCGAACACGGCCCTCACCTCGCAAGAGCCTGAGGAGCTCCGCCTTCGCCTCCTCGACCGTGAGAACGTCTGTCCTAACGTCCTTGCCACGCCTCGCGAGCTCGTGCATGACCTCGGTGACCTGCGGCACTCCGAGACCTGTCTCCCTCAAGAGGTCAGTCATGCGGAACACCTCGCGCACAGGCCCATCAGCCACGATCTTGCCTTTGTGCATGACCACGAGCCTCTTCGCGAGCTTCGCGACATCTTCCATGCTGTGGGACACCAATATGACCGTGCACTCAAACTTCCGGTGCAACCTCGCAAGCTCTTCGAGTAACTCGTCGCGGCCTCGCGGGTCGAGCCCCGACACCGGTTCGTCCAGCACGAGCACGGACGGCTCCATGGCGAGCACCCCGGCTATGGCCACTCGCCTCATTTCGCCGCCAGAGAGCTCGAACGGAGATCGCCCCTTTACGGCCTCGAAATCAAGGCCCACCAGCTCCAGAGCCTGTCTCACCCGCATGTTTATCTCGTCCTCGCCGAGCCCCATGTTTCGGGGGCCGAACGCTACGTCCGCAAAGACGGTTTCCTCGAAGAGCTGATGCTCTGGGTACTGAAAGACCAAGCCCACTTTCGTGCGGATATCTTTGAGCCTGACATCTCTCTGCCAGATGTCCACGCCGTCAACGAGCACACGCCCGCGAGTGGGCTTAAGAAGCCCGTTGAAGTGCTGGATCAGGGTTGATTTCCCGGATCCCGTCTCTCCTATGAGGCCGATGAATTCGCCGTCGCCTATCTCGAGGTTGACGTCCTCGAGCGCCGTCCGGGCGAGTGGCGTGCCCGGGTTGTACGTGTAGTAAAGATTCTCCGCTTTAATAGGCACGGTCCTTCATCACCCGCCCCCGCACCAGGCCGTGGCGGCACGACCGCGGCAGTCCGCCCGATCGCTCCCCTCGCTATTTCTCGCCCTTCCATCCCGGCCTGGGTCAGCGCCGGCGCGTGTGACGCCCGTCGTGTGCGCACGCGCCCCTTCCATCGCGCGGGACTTGTGGTTTACGCCAGCGATCGCGTCGGCGAACTCCTCCACCGTCAGGATGCCGGCGGGAAGCCCGGCACCTTCCTTGTTCAGCTCATAAGCGAGCTCGGTCACCTGCGGAACATCGAGGTGGAGAGTCCTCAGAGTTTCAACCTGGCTGAAGACCTTACGGGGCTCGCCATCCAGCACGATCCTGCCGCTTTCCATCACGATCACGCGGTCGGCCTGGACGGCCTCGTTCATGAAATGTGTGATGAGGACTACGGTGATGCCCTCGTCTCTGTTCAGCCGGGTGATGGTCCGCATCACCTCGCGCCTCCCGGATGGGTCCAGCATGGCGGTAGGCTCATCAAGCACGATGCACTCCGGCCGCATCGCGACCACGCCCGCGATGGCCACACGTTGTTTCTGCCCGCCGGACAGGAGGTGCGGAGCATGTCGCACGTATTCCACCATGTCCACGCATTCAAGCGCCTCCCGCACCCGCCGTTTGATCTCGGCAGGGGGCACGCCGAGATTCTCGGGGCCGAAGGCCACGTCTTCCTCGACGGTGGTGGCCACAATCTGGTTGTCAGGGTTTTGAAAGACCATCCCCACAGTCTGACGGATCCTCCACAAGTTACGCGGGTCGCTGGTCCTCATACCCTTGACGGTCACCGTCCCCGAGGTGGGCACGAGCAAAGCGTTGAAGTGCTTCGCAAGCGTGGACTTGCCGGACCCGTTGTGCCCTATTATGGCCACAAACTCGCCGGGTCTTATGGAGAGGTTTATGCCGCGAAGCGCGGCGTGCCTGCTATCCCCGGCAGGCCCGTATTGGTACCCCAGGTTTTCGGCCCTGATCATCTCCTCCAAGGAGGCGCCCCCTTAAAACCCACAAAAAGTGCGCAATCGCGCACTCTTGCAGGATGGAATGGTTCGTCTGGTTGGTTCATCACACCCGGCCCGCTCCGGTCGGCCCAGGCCGCACCCTGCCGTCCCCAGCCGCGGACGCACTCCTGCGCGGCTCGAGGCTACACCAGCTCCACTATGACCTCGGACGCGGCGTCGCCGCGACGTTCGCCGAGCTTCACGGTGCGAACGTAACCACCTTGGCGATCCTTGTAGCGCGGCGCGATCGTATCGAAGAGCTTCTTTGTGACCGCGTCGCTCCTGACGTAGCCCGCCACCAGCCTCCTGGCATGCAGGTCGCCCCTTTTTGCGAGGGTGATGAGCTTCTCAGCGACCGGTTCGAGCTGTCTGGCTTTGCCCTCAGTCGTTCGAACACGCTCGTGCTCGAACAACGAGGTCACGATGCTCCGAAGCATTGCCTTCCTGTGAGCGCTGGTACGCCCTAATTTAGCCTGGTTCATATCGAGATCCCTCCCGGACCAGAGGTCCTAAACGCTCTTGCGGTCTCGTTCCCGTCCGGCTTCGGATTCCGATGCTCCTAATCCTCCTGGTCGTCAGACGGACGGAGGGAAAGGCCGAGATTTGCGAGCTTCCCTTTGACCTCTTCGAGCGATTTCTTTCCGAGGTTCCTGACCTTCATCATATCCTCTTCGGTTTTCCTGATGAGCTCCTGCACGGTGTTTATGCCCGCTCTCTTCAGGCAGTTGTAAGATCGTACCGACAAGTCGAGTTCCTCGATGGGCATGTCCAAGACCTTGTCTTTCTCGTCCTCCGCCTTTTCCACCATCATCTCAACCCGGTCGGACGTCTCAGTCAAGCCCGTGAAGAGCGCGAGATGGCTCGACAGGATCTTGGCCGCGAGACTCGTGGCCTCTTTCGGCGATACGCTTCCGTCGGTCCAAACCTCTAGTATGAGCCTATCGTAGTCCGTGACCTGGCCGACACGAGTGTTTTCAACCTGATAGTTCACCTTGCGGACGGGCGTGAAAATCGAGTCCACGGGAATCACGCCGATCACCGGCTCGCCCCTGCGCTTCTCGGCCGGGACGTAACCCCTGCCCTTCTCGACGGTTATCTCGGCAAAGAGCCTGCCGTCTTTGTCGAGCGTGGCGATGTGGAGCTCGGGATTGAGTATCTCGACATCCGGGTCAGCGATGATATCAGCGGCCCTGACCTCTCCTTCGCCTTGGGCTTCGATCCTCACTACCTTCGGCCCATCCGAATGCAGCTTGACCAGGAGTTCCTTGAGGTTCAGGAGGATGTCGATGGTGTCCTCCACAACCCCGGGTATCACGGAAAACTCGTGAAGGACGCCTTCTATTTTCACGGAGGTGACCGCAGCCCCGGGGAGGGACGAAAGGAGAA
This sequence comes from Betaproteobacteria bacterium, assembly GCA_050260395.1. GTDB lineage: Bacteria > Bacillota > SHA-98 > UBA4971 > UBA4971 > UBA6256. The sequence continues at coordinate 14,879 of JBLNCC010000081.1, read as the reverse complement.
CCCTCCGGAGCGCGTTCCCCAGGGTTATGCCATAACCTCTCTCGAGAGGCTCGACCACGAACCTGCCGTACTTTTCGGTGGCCTCCTCACACTCGATTCTGGGCTTCTCAATCTCGATCATCCGCAGCTCTCCCTTCTGGTTTGTGCGGACCGCGCGCCGTTCGCCATCAGCTTGCCGCCATACGGCACCACGCCCCTGCGAACCGTTGCGTGGCACCCCTATCTTATCTGGAGTACAGCTCGACGACCATGTGTTCCTGAACCGGCACGTCGATCTGGTCCCTTGTGGGCAAGCTGAGTACGGTCGCGCTCAGGCCGTCCGGATGCAAGGACAGCCACGCGGGCACCGTACGACCTTGACCAGCTTCTGCCACCTGCTTGAACCGCGGAAGTTCGCGGCTTCCCTCGCGCACCGACACGGTATCTCCAGGCTCCACGAGGTACGAGGGTATGCTGACCTTGTTGCCGTTCACGGCAATATGGCCGTGCCTAACCATCTGTCGCGCCTCGGCCCTGGAGGTTGCGAGACCCAGCCGGTAAACCACATTGTCCAGTCTAGATTCGAGTATCTGAAGGAGCGCTTCACCCGTGACGCCCCGTTTCCTCGAGGCCATCTCGAAGTAGCGTTCGAACTGCCTTTCGAAAACCCCGTATATTCGGCGCAGTTTCTGCTTCTCCCGCAGCTGGATCGCGTATTCAGACATCTTCTTACGCCCCTGCCCGTGTTCACCAGGGGCGTACGGCCTACGATCAACCGAGCACTTCTCGGTGTAGCACCTCTCGCCTTTTAGATATAGCTTCATACCTTCACGCCGGCACAACCTGCACACGGACCCTGTGTACCTGGCCATTTAAGCTTCCACCTCCTGATGTTGCCAACACCGTCCCGTTCAATCAAACCCTCCTGCGCTTCGGTGGCCGGCACCCGTTGTGAGGGATCGGGGTCACGTCGCGGATCATGTTCACCTCGAGCCCGGTGGCCTGCAGAGACCTGATCGCCGCCTCCCGGCCCGCTCCGGGGCCTTTCACCAGCACCTCTACCTGGCGCATGCCGTGGTCCATGGCGGCCCGGGCGGCCGCCTCTGCAGCCATCTGCGCGGCAAACGGAGTGCCTTTCCTGGAGCCCTTGAAACCCTGCTTCCCCGCGCTCGACCACGCGATCACAGCGCCCTGAGGATCCGTTATCGTGACGATGGTATTGTTAAACGTCGACCGGATGTGGGCAACCCCGCTCTCGACGTTCTTACGCTCACGCTTTTTCGCTTTGGTCGTCTTCCTCGGCACGCTTCATGCTCTCCTTTCTCACTTGGATCTCCTCACGCCCACTGTTTTCCTGGGGCCCTTTCTCGTCCGGGCGTTGGTCCTGGTGCGCTGGCCCCTAACGGGCAAACCCCTTCGGTGACGGAGGCCCCTGTAAGTGCCGATATCGATGAGCCGCTTAATGTTGGCTGCTTGCTCGGCCCGCAGTTCGCCTTCGACCTTGTACTCCTTGTCTATGACCTCCCGTAGACGCGTGATCTCCTCCTCGGTAAGGTCGCGGACCCTGGTATCGGGGTTCACGCCGGTTTTCTCGAGAATCTGCCTCGAAGTCGTGAGGCCCAACCCGTATATATAAGTCAGGGCTATCTCGATTCTCTTATCTCTCGGAAGGTCAACCCCTGCGATCCTAGCCATTCCTTCATCTCACCTCCGCCCTATCCCTGGCGCTGCTTGTGCTTGGGATTCTCGCAAATGACCCGGAGCACGCCCTTGCGCCTTACTATTTTGCACTTGTCGCATATCTTTTTGACCGACGGCCGAACTTTCATCTCAACCCCCCCTGGTATTCCCGGTTCGTGCCAATTGATGCCCAGTCCCCAGGAGACAACGCATACAGCTTCGTTCTGACCCAATCACTTGAACCTGTAAGTTATCCTGCCCCTGGTTAGATCATAGGGCGACAGCTCGACGCTCACCCTGTCCCCCGGCAGGATACGTATGAAATTCATGCGCATCTTGCCGGAGACGTGAGCGAGAACCCTATGCCCGTTTTCGAGTTCAACCCGGAACATCGCATTGGGCAGCGCTTCGATGACGGTTCCTTCGACCTCAATGGCATCCTTCTTACTCATGAGACCAGTCCGCCTTCCCGCAGGAATCATTCTCAACTGACCTCAAAGCCTCCCGGACCTCCTCATCGGTAACGCGCGCCCCCGCAAGGAGCTTCGATCCGACATGGCCGTCCACTTTTCGCGTCCACATCAGATGGCGCACGTTCTTCTTCTTCGGGTTGGACACTCGGCGGTAAGTCCCGTCAACGACCGCGACGAACGTGTCGTCGATCACCCGCATTACGATGTACCGTCTCCCCCTGTCTCTCCCCGCGATCGATACGACAACCTGACCCGGTCGCATCTCCACTTGCGCACCGACCTCCCGCATACTTAGAGAGCGGTCAGTATCTCAGGACCATCCGACGTCACCGCCACGGTATGCTCGAAGTGAGCCGACAGCGAGCCGTCACGCGTGACGACCGTCCAGTTGTCGTCAAGCGTTACCACGTCGAAACTCCCCGCGTTTACCATGGGCTCGATGGCAAGCGTGGCACCCGGCCTGAGCTCTGGCCCCGGGTCGCCCCGGACCACGAAGTTCGGCACCCTGGGCTCTTCATGGACGCTCCGCCCGATACCGTGCCCCGAGAGTGCTCTGACCACGGAGAATCCGTGCGATTCCACATGTTCCTGGATCGCCCTGGAGATGTCGACGATGCGTTTCCCAGGTAGGGCTTGCTCGATGCCTTTGTAAAGAGACTCTTCAGTTACGCGGAGGAGGCGCATGGCGTCGCTGGACACCTTTCCCACGGGAAACGTCATCGCGGAGTCTCCGTGGAAGCCATCCACCATGGCGCCCACATCGACGCTGATTATGTCGCCCTCCCGCAGGCGCCGGCTGCCGGGGATGCCATGAACGACCTCATCGTTCACAGAGATGCACGTGCTGGCGGGGAAGCCGTACAACCCTTTGAACGACGGGACCGCGCCTCGACCCCTGATGTAATTCTCCGCGAACCTGTCGATCTCGCCCGTTGTGAGGCCCGGCCTAATGAAGCCGGCGAGCTCCTTCAGGAGCCCGGCCAGCACCAGCCCAGCTTTCCTCATGCTGGCGATCTCGGCAGGCGTTTTACGAATGACTATTGGAGCCACTTTCCTCAACATGATTGCCTTCTTCAAGTGCAGATATGATCGACTGTGTCACCTCGTCGATGTGCTTCTCGCCCTCGACCGTCACAAGCAGGCCTCTTTCCCGGTAGAACTCCACGAGCGGCTCGGTTTCCGCCGTGTACACCCTGAACCGCTCCCTGACGGTCTCCTCACGATCATCGTCGCGCTGGTACAGCTCCCCGCCACACTCGGGGCACTTTCCCGCCTCGCGGGGAGGATTGAACTCGACGTGGTACACAGCCCCGCATTGCCTGCATTGCCTCCGCCCCGACAGCCTCCGCACAACCGTCTCGGCGCGCGCGCTGATGTTCACTGCCGCGTCGAGGGCCACTCCGAGGTCTCGCAACACATCGTCGAGAGCTCTTGCCTGCGTGAGGTTCCGCGGGAACCCGTCCAGGATGAAACCCGAACACACGTCCGTATGACCGAGCCTCTCCTTGACGAGCCCGATCGTGACGTCGTCCGGAACCAGCTTCCCGGCGTTCATGTATTTGCGGGCCTCCAGGCCCAGAGGCGTCTTCCGGGCAAGCGCTTCCCGGAACATCTCGCCCGTTGAGACATGCGGGACGCCGAAGCGCGAGCTCAGCCTCTCGGCTTGCGTACCTTTGCCGACCCCCGGAGGGCCCAGTAACACAAGGCGCATCGCGACAACGCCTCCAATGCTCTTCGCAATAGCTACTTCATAAAGCCCTCGTACTGTCTCATCACGAGGTTTGCCTCGATCTGCTTCATCGTGTCGAGCGCTACGCCTACCACAATGAGCAAGGCGGTGCCCCCGAAATAGATCGTGCTGAGCCGCGTAATGCTCGTCATGATGTTAGGCAGCACCGCGACGATAGCGAGAAACAGCCCCCCGACCAGGGTTATCCTGGTAAGCACCCGGTCGAGGTACTCGGCAGTGGGCCTTCCCGGCCTGAGGCCCGGAATGAACCCGCCGTACTTCTTCATGTTGTTCGCCACTTCAGTCACGTTGAAGGTGATCGCTGTATAGAAGTAGGTAAACGCGACCACCAGCACCGCATAGATCACCATGTACGAGATGCTATCGCCGCGAAGCCATTCCGTAAGAAACCGGAGCTTGGGAACAAACTGGGCGATAGTAAGCGGGAACGTCAAGAGCGACGAAGCGAAAATCACCGGTATCACGCCCGCCTGGTTCACGCGGAGCGGGATATGGGTGGTCTGTCCGCCGTAGACCCGCCTTCCTACGACCCTCTTCGCGTACTGAACCGGGATCCTCCTGGCACCGAGGGTAATCCATATGACGCCCACGACCGACGCAAGCCCTAGCACAAGGAACAGCACCACGTTGATCGGGCTGATGCCGCCCCTTCCAATGGTCAGTGCAGTCGTGTGCACGCCGGCCGGAAGCCTCGCTATGATGCCGGTGAAGATTATGAGCGAGATCCCGTTTCCGATCCCGTGCTCCGAGATCTTCTCGCCGAGCCACATCAGGAACGACGTGCCGGCAGTCAGGGTCACGACAATGAGAAACACTGGAAGGATGCCGGGATCCTCAACGGCGCCCCGTATCCCCATGGTAACTCCGAGCGCCTGAATAACGCCCAGCACCACTGTGCCGTACCTGGTCCATTGGGCGATCTTGCGCCTTCCCTCGACGCCTTCCTTTGAGAGCTCCTCCAAACTCGGAACCACGATGGTGAGGAGCTGAAGTATTATGGAGGCCGTGATGTATGGGTTCACTCCCATCGCAAACACGGTGAACCTGCGCAGCGCTCCACCCGAGAAAAGGTCGAGGAATTGAAAGATGCCTGTCTCCCCGTAGGTCTCGATCAGCCTGGTCACATCGACGCCTGGAACCGGGATGAACGAGCCGATCCTGAACACCGCGAGCAGGAGCGCGGTATAGATGATTTTCTTTCTCAGGTCAGGAACCCTGAAGGCGCTCGCAAGTGATCCCAGCAACCTATATCACCTCAGCTTTGCCGCCCGCCTGCTCGATCTTCTCACGCGCGGAGCGTGTGAAGGCATGCGCTCTCACGGTGAGCGGCCGAGTTATCTCTCCGTTGCCCAGTATCTTCACGCGGTCGCAGGCTCGCTTTATTATACCAAACTTCCTGAGGTCCTCGGGCGTGACTTGCGCGCCTTCCTCAAACTTGTTGAGCTCAGAAAGCCTGACCTCGGCGAAGTCCTCCCTGAAGCGGTTCGTGAATCCGCGCTTTGGCACCCTTCGGACGAGCGGCATCTGGCCGCCTTCGAACATCGCACCCTTGGCGCCACCGGAACGGGCCTTCTGACCCTTATGGCCCCTTCCCGCAGTCTTGCCGTGACCGCTTCCTATCCCTCTGCCCACCCTCTTGAGATAATGGCGGGCGCCTTCCGGCGGAGCGAGTTCTTCGAGCCTCAACCTTGCCACCTCCTTACTCCGTGACTTCCTCCACGTCCACCAGATGGTCGACTCTCCGCACCATTCCCCGCACTTGGGGATTGTCCGGTAGGACGACGGCTTTATTCAGCCTCCTAAGGCCGAGGGCCCGCACGGTCGCCCTCTGCACCTTCGGCACACCTATCGTGCTATGCTTGAGCGTTATCTTCAACATCTTGGCTGCCTTGCCGGCACCGTTCGCGCCCAAGGACATCCAACACACCCCCGCTTCCCTAAAGCAGATCCGATACGGCTTTCCCGCGCAACTTGGCGACATCCTCGGCTTTCCTGAGGGACTTGAGCCCCTTCACGGTGGCACCCACCATGTTGAACGGGTTGGACGACCCCAGGGACTTGGTCAGGATGTCCTTTACGCCCGCAAGCTCCAGAACGGCGCGAACCGGTCCGCCAGCTATCACGCCCGTGCCAGGCGCTGCGGGTTTTAACAAAACCCTGCCCGCACCGAATTCCCCGATGATTTCGTGAGGGATCGTCGTCCCGACCACCGGGACATCGAACATGTTCTTGCGGGCCTCCTCGGCGCCCTTGCGTATCGCCTCGGAAACCTCAGACGCCTTCCCGATGCCCGTGCCTACGTGCCCGTTCTCGTCGCCCACCACGACGAGGGCGCGAAAGCTCCGGGTGCGGCCGCCTTTGGTTGTCTTGGCCACCGGGTCGATGCTGACAACCTTCTCTTTAAGCTCTTGGCTTTCAAACTCCATCATCGTCTTTCACCAACTCCCCCGGACGCTAGAACTCAAGTCCGCTTTCGCGCGCGCCCTCTGCCACCGCGGCAACCCTTCCATGGAACAGGTTGCCCCCACGGTCAAACACCACTCTCTTGATGCCCTTCGCCTGCGCGCGTTGAGCGATGACCTTGCCCACCAAGCGCGCGGCCTCCACGTTGCCCCCGTTCTTGACCTGGGCTCTCACCTCTGGGTCGAGGCTCGACGCAAACGCGAGAGTGGTGCCCGACTCGTCGTTGATGACTTGGGCGTAGATGTGCCTCAGGGTCCTCGCCACGGAGAGCCTCGGAACCTCGGACGTGCCGGAGACCTTCTTCCTTATCCGCATATGCCGCCTGGCCCGCGCAACCTTTCTATCCTTGCGCTTGAACATAGCCTATCCTCACCTTCCCTGCCTCGAGCCTACTTCTTCCCGCCCGCAGCGGCTTTGCCAGCCTTGCCAGCCTTTCTGCGAACGTGCTCGCCTTCGTACATGATCCCTTTGCCCTTGTATGGCTCAGGCGGCCGCACGGCCCGGATGTTCGCGGCGGTCTGGCCGACAAGCTCCTTGTCTATGCCCTTGACCACCATCTTCGTAGGGGTCGGAACCTCTATCTCGAGGCCTTCAGACGGTTCTATCTCGACAGGGTGCGAGAATCCTATGCTAAGCACCAGCTTCCTGCCTTGTTTGGCCGCTTTGTAGCCGGTGCCGGAGATGACGAGCGATTTCTCGTAGCCTTCCGTAACACCTTTGACCATGTTCGCTACGAGCGTCCTCGTCAGGCCGTGCAAGGCCCTGCACTCCTTGTCATCGCTGGGCCGCTCCACCACGATCCTGTCGCCCTGCACGGAGACTTTCATGTTCCGGGCAACGTCTCTCTGGAGCTTTCCCTTGGGCCCCTTGACTACAACGGTGTTGCCGCTAACCTCCACTTCGACGCCTTTCGGCAACGGTATCGGCATTCTCCCGATCCGGGACATCATTTCACCCCCTCACGACCTGTCCGGAAGACTCCCGGTGTTTCCACCCGCGACCATGGTCGGCGTCGTACGCCGCCATGCGCGCCGCCCCACCGGGACCGTCTCACCAGACATAGCAGATGACCTCGCCACCCACGCCCTCTCTGCGTGCCTTCTTGTCGGCCATGATGCCCTTGGGCGTGGAGATAACCGCGATCCCAAGACCCCCGAGGACCCTGGGCAGCTCGTCCTTCCCGGCGTAAACCCGCAGGCCGGGTTTGCTTATCCTCTTCAAGCCGGTTATGACCCTCTGCTTGTTGGGACCGTACTTGAGGTATATGCGCAGTGTTCCTTGCTTGCCGTCGCTTATCACCTCAAAGTCCCTGATGAATCCCTCTTCCTTGAGGATCTTCGCGATTTCGCGCTTCACCCGCGAGGAGGGGACTTCAACGACGTCCCTTGCCACGGTATTGGCATTTCGGATCCTCGTCAGCATGTCAGCGATGGGGTCCGTCGTTACCATTCGCATCGACCTCCTCCACTTGCAGGCCTTCCCGATGGACCTATCACCAGCTCGCCTTCGTCACTCCAGGGATCTCCCCCCGGAGAGCGAGCCTGCGGAAACAGATCCTGCACATGTCGAACTTCCTCATGTACGCCCTCGGCCGCCCGCAAATGGGACACCTGTGGTACGCCCTCACACGGAATTTCGGCGGCCGCTTCTGCTTCTCAATCAGGCTTTTCTTCGCCAAAGCCATCCCTCCATTAGAGTGCTGCAGACCGTCTCAACGTCTCAACATTTCGTCATATCGCGTCGCGCCACCCCCGCCGCCCGATCGTTGCAGGTCCGATGCCAGCGCCGCGCGCCGCGCCCCTTTCTTGCCCTAGAAGGACGCGCTTCGTCTCGGCCGTTCCCATGTCACAATGAAGCCCCGCACCGCCACCCCCCGTCCAGAGGGCCACCCAAGCGGGGTATGGAGCTACCTTCTGAACGGCATCCCAAGGGCTTTGAGGAGCTCGTATGCTTCTTCATCGCTTTTCGCCGTCGTGACGATGGTGATGTCCATGCCCCTTATCTTGTCGACCTTGTCGTAAACGATCTCCGGGAAAATGAGCTGTTCCTTCACACCTAGAGAGTAGTTCCCCCTCCCGTCGAATCCGTCCGGAGAGACCCCCCGGAAGTCGCGGATCCTTGGCAGGGCCACGTTGAACAGCTTGTCAAGGAAGTGGTACATCCTCTCCCCCCGGAGAGTCACCTTGCAACCTATCGGGACTCCCGCCCTTAGCTTGAAGGCCGCGATCGATTTCTTGGCCCGAGTGATAAGCGGCTTCTGTCCCGATATCGCCGCGAGATCCGCCGCCGCCGAATCGAGCATCTTGGGGTCCGCGACCGCGTCGCTTACCCCCATGTTCACGATGACCTTCTCGACCTTGGGAATCTGCATCACACTTTTGTAGCCGAACTTCTCGCGGAGGGCAGGTGCAACTTCCTTCAGGTATTTTTCCTTGAGCCGCGCCGCCACTTGCCGTCACCCCCGATGTCCTACTTGTCTATCTCGCGCCCGCACTCCTTACACACCCGCACGTGCTCGCCGTCCTCAGCGATGTGCCTCGCGACCCGCGTCGGCCTGCTGCACTTCGGGCAAATAACCATAACCTTCGCCAGGGGCACGGGCTCCGCCTTTTGGATGACACCCCCCTGGGGAACCAGGCGTGTCGGCTTGGTGTGGCGCTTCACCACATTGACGCCCTCCACGAGCACGCGTCCCTCCGCGGGAAGCACCCGCAAGACCTTCCCCTTCTTGTCCTTGTCCTTGCCGGACAGGACGATGACCGTGTCGCCTTTCTTCACGTTAGGTTTCATCCGGCTCAAAGCGCCCGCCTCCTTGTGGCTCTACAGCACTTCAGGGGCGAGGGAGACTATCTTCATGAAGTCCTTGTCCCGCAGCTCTCTCGCGACGGGACCGAAGATCCTAGTGCCCCTGGGATTGTTCTGGTCGTTTATGATGACCGCGGCGTTCTCGTCGAACCTGATGTAAGATCCGTCGGGGCGGGGGATCTCCTTCTTCGTCCGGACTATTACAGCCCTCACAACCTCGCCCTTCTTGACCACGCCCCCGGGCGCAGCCTCCTTGACGCTAGCTATGATGACATCGCCGATTCCGGCGAACTTCCTGTTTCCGCCCCCGAGCACCCGTATGCACATGATCTTCTTGCCGCCAGTGTTATCCGCGACGGAAAGCATAGTTTGCGGTTGAATCATCTCGCCCACCCTCCTCGACAAAGGGCGCCGGCCGCATCCGGCCGGGGGCCTTGGGTGCGCCCCACTATCTCGCCCTTTCCACGATCTCCACTACGCGCCACCTCTTGCGCCTGCTGAGGGGCCTTGTCTCCATGAGCCGCACCTTGTCGCCGACTCTCGCCTGGTTTTGCTCGTCGTGGGCCATGAATTTCGTGGTTCTCTTGACCGTTCGCTTGTACAGCGGATGCCTGATGGTCCGCTCAACCGCGACCACGACGGTCTTATCCATTCTGTCGCTGACGACGGTGCCTACGCGGATTTTGCGCATACCCCGGTCATCCACAAAGCAACCCTCCTTATGCCTGGTTGATGCCAAGCTCCCGCTCGCGCAGGACCGTCTTGACTTGCGCTATGGTCTTGCGGACCTCGCGCATGCGCATGGGATTATCGAGCTGACCGGTGGCAACCTGAAATCGAAGGTTAAAAAGCTCCTCCTTCAGCGATTCCAGCCGGCGCTGGAGCTCCTCGCTGGTGAGGTCGCGGATGTCCTTAACCTTCACTTGCCTCACCACCTACTTCTTCTCGCTTGACGAACTTGGACTTTATGGGAAGTTTGAACGCAGCGAGACGCATCGCCTCTCGCGCAACTTCCTCCGGGACCCCGGCGATCTCGAACATCACCCTACCGGGCTTCACTACCGCCACCCAGTACTCGGGATTCCCCTTCCCGCTTCCCATACGGGTTTCCGCGGGTTTCTTCGTGACGGGCTTGTCTGGGAAGATCTTGATCCAGACCTTGCCGCCCCTCTTGATGTACCTGGTCATGGCGATCCTCGCCGCCTCTATCTGCCGGTCGGTTATCCACCCGGGTTCGAGGGCCTGAAGCCCGTATTCGCCGAGAAAGAGCTCGGAGCCGCGGACGGCCTTGCCCGTCATCCTCCCACGTTGAACCTTACGGTGTTTGACTCTCTTGGGCTGCAGCATTTTTACCGACTCCCTTCGCCAGCGGCCTTCTCTTTCTCAGGAAGCACGTCGCCCTTGTATATCCACACCTTGACGCCAATTCTGCCGTAAGTGGTGTGTGCCTCGGCGAATCCATAGTCTATGTCAGCCCTCAGGGTATGAAGGGGGATCTTCCCCTCGCTGTACCCCTCAGTTCGCGCGATCTCCGCGCCAGCGAGCCTGCCTCCGACCTTCACCTTCATGCCCTGCGCGCCCATTTTCATGGCTCTCGTCAAGGCCTGCTTCATGGCGCGTCGGAAGGAGATGCGCTTCTCTATCTGGGAAGCGATGTTCTCGGCCACGAGCTGGGCGTCGATCTCCGGGTTCTTGACCTCGACAATATTCACCGACACGTGCTTGCCAGTGATCGCCTCGAGATCACGCCTGAGCTGCTCAACCTCCTGCCCGCCCCTTCCAATCACCATGCCGGGACGCGCCGTGTGTACGTTGACCTTGACGCGCGTGGCCGCCCGCTCTATCTCGACTCGGGAGACCCCCGCGTTGTAAAACCTGGTCTTCACGAACTGCCTGATCTCGCGGTCCTCGTGCACCAGCTCGCGATAGGCCTTCTTGTCATACCATTTCGCGGACCAGTCCTTGATTATCCCGAGCCTCAGGCCAAGGGGATGAACCTTGTGGCCCACTCCTCACCCCTCCTTCTCTTTCAAGACTACGGTTATGTGGCTCGTGCGCTTCATGATCCTCACTGGGATCCCGCGCATCCTCGGCCGCCACCGCTTCATCGTAGGGCCTTCGTCAACCCTGGCCTCCGCCACATAGAGGTCGTCCTTGTTCATTTCGAAGTTGTGCTCTGCGTTCGCCATAGCGGATTTCAGGACCTTGATGATGATCCTCGCGCCCTTCTTAGGCGTAAACCTCAGGATCGCCATGGCGTCCGCGGCGCTCTTGCCCCTTATCAGGTCCATGACCTGCCTCGCCTTTCTCGGGGCTATTCTGACGTAACGCGCAACCGCGCGAGCTTCCATGCTTGCCACCCCCTCCGGACCTCGACAGGCACCTTACTTTAGCGCCGTGGACCTTTCAGTGTGGGCGCCGTGCCCGCGGAAGGTCCTCGTCGGAGCAAACTCCCCCAGCTTGTGACCGACCATGTCCTCGGTGATGTAGATCGGAACGTGCCTGCGGCCGTCATGGACCGCGATCGTGTGGCCCACCATCTCGGGGAAGATGGTTGAGGCTCTGGACCACGTCTTTATGACTTCCTTGTGGCCCTTCTCGTTGAGCGCCCGTATCTTCGCGAGCAGTTTCTCATTGACGTAAGGACCCTTCTTGAGCGACCGTGACATCAGCCTGCCTCCTTCCCCTCGCTACTTCCGTCTTCTGACAATGAGCCTATCGGACGGCTTCCTCTTTCTCGTCTTGTAGCCCAACGTAGGCTTCCCCCACGGGGTGAGCGGCGAAGGATGCCCTATCGGAGCACGGCCTTCTCCGCCGCCGTGCGGGTGGTCAACAGGATTCATGACGACGCCTCGCACCTCGGGCCTCCACCCCATGTGTCGCTTCCTGCCGGCCTTCCCGAGACGCACGATCTCATGCTCGACGTTGCCGACCTGTCCGATGGTGGCCTTGCACTCGAGGCGCACCAGCCGGACCTCGCCCGAAGGAAGCCTCACGTGGGCGTAGTCGCCCTCCTTTGCCATGAGCTGCGCGCTCATGCCGGCAGCTCTCGCAAGCTGGCCGCCTCTGCCCGGAACGAGCTCCAGGTTGTGGATGACGGTCCCGACCGGTATGTCGCGCAGCGGAAGCGCGTTGCCCGGCTTTATGTCCGACCCCGGCCCGGACATGACCGTGCTGCCGACTTCGAGGCCGAGTGGCGCGATGATGTACCTCTTCTCCCCATCGGCGTAGTTGAGCAGCGCGATCCTCGCGGACCTGTTGGGGTCGTACTCGATGCTGGCGACTTTCGCGGGCACCCCATCCTTGTCACGCTTGAAATCGATGATGCGAAGCTTGCGCTTAACTCCGCCGCCTCTGTGCCTCACCGTTATCCTGCCATATACATTGCGGCCGCCGGTTTTCGGGTTGTGAGCGAGGAGAGACCGTTCGGGCTCCTTCCCCGTGATCTCCTCGAACGTCAGCGCGGTCATGAACCGCCTCCCCGGTGTCACCGGCCGATACCTTTTCACTGCCACCTTTCGCCCCTCCTTAACTCCACGATACCGCCAGAGGGGGAGCCGGCCGCCACAGCCGGCTGTCACAGCAACTATACACCCTCAAAGAGCGGGATCTTGTGGTCCTTCTCCAGGGTCACAACAGCCTTCTTCCAATCAGGGGTCTTCCCCTCGAACCGGCCCATTCGCTTGGTCTTGCCCGGCACGCGAAGGGTATTGACGTCCTTCACTTTGACCTTGAAGATCTCCTCGATGGCCTCTTTTATCTCGGCCTTGCTGGCCCTGACATCCACCATGAAAGCGTACTTGTTCTCTTCAAGCTGCCTTGTACTCTTCTCCGTAACGAGCGGTCGTATGATCACGTCTCTAGGCGACTTCACCTGGCAAGCACCTCCCCGACGGCTTCCACCGCGTCGCGGGTGAAAACGAGCTTCTCATGGTCCAGGATGTCGTACACGTTGAGGCCTGAAGGCACGAGCATCTTCACGCCCGGCAGGTTCCTCGCCGAAAGCTCGACGTTCTTGTCGGATTCCCTCGTCACCACCAGGGCCTTCCCGTCCGCATCGAGCTTCTTGAGAACAGCCGCCATTTCCTTAGTCTTCGGCTCCTGAAACGTCAGCCCCTCGAGAACGACTATTTCGTTAGCTTGCGCCTTCGAGGACAGTGCCGACAGAATGGCCAGCCTACGGACCTTCTTAGGAAGTTTGTATGCGTAATCCCGCGGCATGGGCCCGAAAAGGGTTGCTCCCCCCCGCCACAGAGGCGACCTGCGGCTTCCCTGCCTCGCGCGACCTGTCCCCTTCTGACGCCAAGGTTTTATCCCGCCGCCTGACACCTCGCCTATGGTCTTCGTCTTCGCGGTCCCCCGCCGCCTCGACGCGAGCTGCATCACCACAGCCTCGTGGAGAACGGCCTCGTTCACCGGGACGCCGAAGATGGAGTCAGGCAGCTCATATTCGCCTATCTTGTCACCCTTCATGTTGTACAGAGGCGCTGTTGGCATCTACTTCCACCTGCCTCACTTCTTCTTTTTCACGGTGGTCTTCACTGCCTCTTTGACGAGGAGCAGCCCCCCGCGCCGCCCCGGAACGGACCCCTTTACCAGGAGGAGGTTCCGCTCGGGATCGACCTTTACGACTTCGAGGTTTTGAATGGTAACCCGCTCTGCGCCCATCCGTCCCGGGAGCTTCCGCCCTTTGAACACGCGGGCAGGGTCAGTCGCGCCTAGGGATCCTACTCTACGATGGTACATCGAGCCATGGCCCATCGGGCCTCTCCTGAAATTCCACCGCTTGATGACACCGGCAAAGCCTTTGCCGAGCGAGGTACCGACTACGTCAACTCGGTCACCTTTGGCGAAGATGTCAACCTTGATCTCCGTCCCCACGTCGTAGGGGCTGTCGTCCTTCACCCGGATCTCCCTGAGATACCGCATGGGTTTAACCCGTGCGCGCTTGAAATGGCCGCGCTCAGGCTTTGTCAGGAGGCTCTCCCGGATCTCCCCGAACCCAAGTTGGATCGCTGTATAGCCGTCGCTTTCCTTCGTTTTCTTCTGAACGACGACACACGGCCCGGCTTCGATGGCGGTTACGGGAATGACCTCCCCGCTGTCGCCGAATACCTGCGTCATGCCGAGTTTCCGTCCAAGTATGCCTTTGGGCATTTGTCCCGCACCTCCCTGCTGTGCATGTGGCCTGCGTACTCACCCGGGGCCTGCGTACCCGCCCCGGCCGCAAGGCTAGAGCTTGATCTCGATGCCCACTCCGGCAGGAAGGTCCAGCCGTATGAGGTCGTCTACGGTCTTGGGCGTGGGATCGATTATGTCGATCAACCTCTTGTGAGTCCTCATCTCGAACTGCTCGCGTGAGTCCTTATCCACGTGAACCGACTTCAGAACCGTGTATATGCTCTTCTCGGTCGGAAGCGGTATAGGACCGGAGACTCGTGCTCCGCTGCGCCTCGCCGTTTCCACTATCTTCTCCGCCGACTGGTCCAGCAGCCGGTGGTCGAACGCCTTCAGCCTGATCCTGATCCTCTGCTCAGGCATGTTTAGCATACCTCCCGGTCATCGCCTGATCATGTTGACAGACATACTCCGCCGGAATTCCCCTGCCCTGCAGGCAACCTCCGGCATCATCGCCCCGAGGGGCAGACCGCACCCTGCCCGCTTGGCACGTGTTCCAGCGCGGTCGCGAACCGGTCCGGCCGGCCTGCCCCGTTCCCTCCTTCACTCCC
>JBLNCC010000080.1:0-30399 GCA_050260395.1 Betaproteobacteria bacterium | reverse complement strand
GGGTGATGCGGGCCAGCGTCGTCGCCCGGGTCATATGGGCATTCCTCCTGGGTCTCGGGGCCGTGCCCTTCGCCATGCTCATCTTGCCGCTGGCGCGTCCGGCTGGCGCGCTGTCCGCCAGTGTCCTCGTCGCGGCCGCAGCGATCGTCACGTGCCTCTGCGCAAGGATCGCGTGCGGCCGTGGCCCAGCCGCCACGGCCTTCGCCGCGATATACCTCCTTACAGGTCTCGCCGTCATCTGCGATGCGCTGCTCGGGTCGAGACTCATGCAGGGGTCCGTACTCGGGTACGACCCTATAGGAGGCGCCAGGTTTTACGGGATAGGGAATGAGTACATGGGCGTCTTGGTCGGATCGCTCATAACTGGAACCGGGCTCGTCCTCGACAGAACAGGCCTTTCCAGGACTCGGTCCTCCGTGCGCGCCGCGGTCCTCGCAAGCATCGGAGCCCTCTTCGCGGCGGGGCTCTTGGTGCTCGCGTCTTCCTCGTTGGGCGCGAACATGGGGGGCACTCTTACGGCGGTGGCCGGGTTCGGTGTCGCGTACACTCTGTATTTGGGAAGGAGGGTGACAGGCCGGGGAATAGCCCTCCTAACCGTGCTTGCGCTGGCGCTTGTCGTGGGAATAGCTGTCGCTGACGCCTCGAGGGCTGGCGGGCCCGTATCCCACTGGGGCCGGACGATCCTCGCCGTGCTGGTGGAAGGCCCCGGAATGCTCACCGATATCGTGCGGCGCAAAGCGGCGATGAACCTGAAGCTCATCCGGTACACCGTCTGGACCCGCGCTCTGTTCGCGTTTCTCGTGGCCGTCGCCCTCCTTTGGGTACGGCCCGTGGGGCTCGCAAAAAGGCTGATGAAGGCCAACCCCGGGTTCGCTTCGTCCCTTGGCGCAAGCCTCGTCGCGGCAGGTGTAGCCATCCTCGCCAACGACTCGGGAGTGGTAGCAGCAGCACTGCTGATGCTGTACCCGTCCCTCGTCCTCTTGTACCTAGCCGCTCACGAAGCGGCGGGCGATGCCTGAACCTTGCTGCGCAGGCCTGCCACGTCTTCCCAGACACAGGATGTCTTCGTGCACTCTTCCATTTCCTGCAGACCTGTGGTATCGTTTGGATGGACGCTATCCCGGCGGGGTGATGGAGCGTGCTCCGATGTCTCCACCTTGCGGATCTGCACCTCGGTTGGTCTCCGTCTGAGCTTCCAGAGGAGAAGGCGAGGATCCGGCAACACGAACGAGATCTCCTCCTGAAAAGAGCGGTCGATTTCGCTCTCGCGCCCGAAAACCGCATCGACATGGTTATCATCGCGGGCGACCTCTTTGAATCGCACAGGCCCGACCCTGCTGTGGCTGAAGAGGCCATCCGCCAGCTCGAGCGACTGGCACGGGCAGGCGTGTTCCTAGTAACCGTCCCGGGAAATCACGATGAGATAACCTACCACGACTCCGTATACAGGCAGCGGAGCGACTCCTGGCCTGGTGTGCTCGTGCACGACCCCATGCCTGAGAAGGTCGCCTCACGGAATGTGAACGGAACACCCGTTTTCGTGTATTCGCTGGCCTACACGGGAGGGCTTACCCGCATCGGCGAACTCACAGACCTTCCGCGAGCCGCCGAGCCTGGAATACACATCGGTGCGTTCCACGGTTCCCTTAACTGGGAGGCCGGCGACAGGAGCCTGCCGATAGCGTCCCAGGCGCTCGCTGCCGCGGGATATCACTACGTCGCCCTCGGGCACATTCACAAGCACAGCGAGTCCAAGGTCGGCAGCGGCGTAGCGGTGTACCCGGGCATGGTGGAAGCGAAGGGGTTCGACGACCCAGGCACGGGCGAGCTTACCGTGGTCGAGCTGAACGACACGGGCGCGGGCCCCGCTGCAGCCGTAAAAACGTTTCCCCTCCCGGTGCGAAGGCACGTCTTCGCCGGCATCGATGTGTCTACGGTCCCGTCCCGTGATGCGTTGGTGGACGCATGTCGAGCCGCCGCAGGCGGCGACACCAACGCTTTCGTCAAAATAACGCTGCAAGGCGTGCCGCCTTTCCCCATAGACGCGGACTCCCTTGCCAGCTCTTTGCAGGCCGAGTTCTTTCACGCCGAGGTCGTCGACGAGACAACCTTCCTCAACGAGGATCTGGCGAGACAACTTGCCTCGGAACCCACCGTTCAGGGATACTTCGTGAGAAGGCTCATGGCGAAGCTGGAGCGCGCGACTAGCGATCGTGACAGGAGAGTATTGGAACTCGCCATGCGTAAAGGCCTCGCGGCGTTCCAGGGGAGAGGTGGCGGGCGGTGAAGGAAGTGTCCTTCGAGAGGTTGGCGCTCACAGGCTTCGGGCCGTACCGGGACAAGGTCGAGGTGACGTTCAAAGACGGCATCAACGCGTACGTCGCCCCGAACGAGCATGGCAAGTCGTCGCTGGTCATGGGGATTCTCGCCACCATATTCGGCCTGCCCACGAGAACCGACCCATCCACGTTCGGACATGCCCGCTTCAGGAATTGGGAGAATCCCCCGCGTTTCGAGGGAGAAGTGGAGTTCGAGGCGGATGGGGTGGTTTACAGGATCCGGCGGGACTTCGACACGCACAAAGTGTCCCTGGCAAAGCTGGAAAACGGGAGATACATAGGGCTGGTAACAGGCGAGCATAACCCCGGCGCGACAAGGAAGCCGAATGTGGCTTACGAAACAAAGCTGGCCGAGATTTTCGGCATGACATCGCGCGAACTATTCGAGTCCACCTTCTGCGTCACCCAGCCCGTCCCCGAGGCAAAGCGTCTGGACGAGAAGGTCCAGGAACTCCTCTCGGGGGCTGGAGCGAGCTTCGCCCGCGCATTGGCCTCGCTCACTTCCGACCTCTCGGCGCAGACCAAGAGCACCGGGGACAGGGGTGTGACGCCACGCAATCAAAGAAACGATCGCAGGCTGGAGGATCTCGTCTCCCGTATTGAGGCTCTCGAGTCAGAGATCGATTCCGCGCGCCATACCGTAGACTCCCTGCAAGCGGTGCGCAAGAGGCTCGCCGAGGTCGAGCGCGAGTTGGACGAGACGAGGAGGGCGTTGGCGTCGAAGGATGCCATCTTGAACGCCTGGTCTGAGTGGAGACGTCTCGCCGCTGAGTACCGCCGGGCCACAAGGGACCAGGCCGGTCTCGAAGCCGCCGTGGAACAGGCCCGGGACCTTTCAAACAAGATCGACGCTGAAGCTCGAGATGTGCGGGAGACCTACCCCGAGTTCGAAGGCGCGCCGGCGGACGTCGACGCGAGGCTAGGGGAGCTCGTGTCGCTCAAGGAAAAGCTGGCAGAGGTGGCGCGGGGAATCTCCGAGGCAGAAAACGCCGTCAGAAGCAGGCAGGCGGAGTTGGACCGGCTCGAAAGCGAACTCCGCGCCCTCCGCGACTGGGGGGCGCTCGGGCCTGGAGCCGAAGCCGTTGTGCGCAGCGCAAGGCGCAAGGCCATCGCGTTGCTGCAGAGATGGCACAAATTCCTCGAACAGCGTAACGAGCTTGCCGCATGTGAGGCGGACCTTGCCGCAAGGTTCCGGGTTTTCGCCGAGGCCAGCCCTGATGAGCTGCAGCTCGTTGAGTCGTATTCGGCCAGGCTCGCCGAGCTTGCCCGGGATGTGGAAACGGCCAGGCGCGAAATGGAGATCATCGAGGAACGAATGAGCGCCTTCGAGAGACGCCGGGATGAGCACGCGAGGCGCTACGCTGGAATCGCCTCCCTCGGCCCGGGAGCGGGCGGCACGATACGGCGGAAGCTGGACGCGCTCCGCAGGGAGCGGGAGCTTCGGACAGCCCTTGCCGAGCGGGAGCAGATGCTGGTCGCGCCCAGGGGTCTGCGTGCCGCGGCAGGCCTTGCATCGGCCGTCGTGGCAGGCGTCGTTGCGTGGTTGCTGGTGAACCGCTCGAACAGCTCCGCACGGCCGGGAGGCGTGTGGATATCCCTGGCCGCAGCCGTTCTCTTCGGGCTCGCCGGATACTTGGTCCTTGGCGCGCTTCATGCCCGCAGGGTTGGCGGCGCGAGGCTTGAGGTCAGAGAGCTCGAGGCCGAACTTGCCCGGTGTCGGCAGGAGCTCGCGGGTCTCGACGAGGCCCTCGGAGCTCTCGCCTCGAGCGACGAAGCCGAACTCGGGGCCCTCCAAGCGAAGGTGGACCAGCGCGATGAAGAAGCCAGGGAGCTGGCGGAGGAGCAGGCGCTCATCGCGACCGAGGAAGAAACGAGGCTGGCTCGGGAAGCTTTCGAACGAGCCCGTCAGAACCACGAGGCGTTCGTGAAAACCACGAGCAAGTTCGCCGAATGCTTCGAGGACGTTGACGCCGCGCTCTCCGAATGGAAGGCCATGCTGGACAAGAAGCGCCGTCTGGACACTTTCATCCGAGATTTCGCCCGCGAGGCCTTCGGTTGCGACTCCGGGGCTGTCACGCGGGCTTCGCCGAGTTCGCCCGATGTGAGCGATGCGTGGAGGGAGCTTGCACATGTCGTGGCTGTGGCTTCGTCGCCCGATGACGTCCGCACCGTCGGGGATCTCGTGGCGTTCCTCGAGAGTTGCGAGCCATCGTGGTGGGATCAGGTAGCCTCAGAAGCCGCGCGGCACGGGAGCATTAGCAGGGAGATCCAGACGGCGAGGGCTGCCATAGCGGCAGAGAACGAGCATATCGAAGCGTCGAGAGCGCGGGTCAGCAAATTCGAGGAGATGTACGCGGCGGCGTCTGGACCGCTTGGTGCCATACTCGCGGCATCGAGCGGCGACCCGGCTGGAGCTCGGCAAAGATGGGCGGAAAGGCGGTCGCGCATTGAGAGAGTCGAGCGGATGCGCGCCTCTCTCGCTACGCTCCTCGCGCAGTATGGTGCCGCGTCCGCGGACAAACTCCGAGAAAAGAGAACGAGCGCGTTCAACAAGGCCGCGCAGGCGCTTGCGGACTGGAAGCGTCTCGTGAGCCAGAATCCCGGCCTCCCCGAGACCGACGAGGCGGACGACGTCGAGAGAATCGACGCTAGGTGGAGGTCTCTTGCCGAGGACGTCGAACGTCTCCGCAGCCGGGTAGCCGAGCTCGAAAAAGAGAGGGGGGACCTTTCGGCCGAGCAAGGACGCCTGGAAGGGCGCACCCCCGTAAACATCGCTCAGGCCCAGGTGGAACTCGCAAGGCTTAAACGCCAGCGCGAAGATGTCGAGCTGCTGGCCGATGCCCTTACGGTTGCTTGTGTGGAGCTTACAGCTGCCATCGCGGACTACCAAAAGTCGTACCGCGGGCAATTGGAGAACGCGGCCACGGAACACTTCAGGCGGATAACGGGTGTAAGAGATCGTGCGGTCGTAATCGATGACGATTTCAAAGTCCGCGTCGAAGACGGCGGCGTCCCTTGCGACCCCAGCCAGTTGAGCAAGGGAGCGCAAGACCAGCTGTACATAGCGCTGCGGCTCGCCATCGCGGACCTCCTTGCGCAAGATTACCGGCTTCCGCTCATCTTCGACGACCCGTTCGCGACCTGCGATAGCACAAGGCTTACCAACCTGGGCGCGGCCCTGCGACAGATCGCCAGGGACCGTCAGGTCCTCGTCATGTCACACATCGAGAGCCTCCTGGCCTGGGGGACGCCGATAGAAGTGCGCCGACCCGATCATCAGTCGATGTGAGATGTGAAAGGAAGGCCCTTTGGAGTGCAGGACGATGCAGAAATCCACCGAACGCAAAGCACATATACCGGGTACGGCATGGCTTTCGCCGCTGCAGTCATCTGGGGCACTCTCGGCATATTCGCAAAGTTCACATACATGTACGATGTGGACCCCGTGGTGCTGGTGAGCCTGCGGAGCTCCATCGCCTTTCTCTCGCTTCTCGCCGTCACGGCGGTGGGCAATCCGAGCAGACTGCGTCTTGAGAGACGGGACTTCTGGTTTTTCGCTGTTTTTGGGCTTGTAGGCGTGTCACTCAATTACACGTTGTATTTCGAGGCGCTCAGACGCACCACGGCTACGACCGCAGTCATCCTTCTGTACACCTCTCCCGTATACGTGACGTTGGGCGCGGCGGCGTTCTTCGGGGAGCACCTTACCCAGGCGAAAGTGGTCGCGCTCGCCGTGACGTTTTTGGGCTGCTTTCTCGTAGCCGGAGGTTATGAGCCGAAGTCGCTGGCTCTACACCCGGCGGGCGCTCTGTTCGGCCTTGGCGCGGCGGTTACTTACGCGTCCTATACGCTCTTCAGCAAACAGGCGCTGAGGAAGTACTCCTCGTGGACTTCCGTCCTGTACGCCTTCGGGTTCGGGAGCGCATTCCTCCTATGTTTCGCCGGCAGACGGCTCAGGGAGGTGGCCGCACTGTCCCCGTCGGCATGGCTTCTCATCATCGGGCTCGCCTGGGGCCCAACGCTCGCGGCATATGCCCTATACGTTCAGGCGTTGCGTTATATCGAGGCAAGCCACGCCGGAATAGTCTGCATGGCGGAGCCCGCCGCCACCGCCCTCTTGGCTTATGCCATTCTGGGCGAGCGCATGAGCCCATGGCAACTCGTGGGCGCGGTTCTCGTGCTGGGCGGGGTGTCCATCCTGCAGGCGCGCGCCGTGGGCCGTGGCGGGCGAACCGCCCAGCGCGCTCCGCAGTGAGGAGCAGTGGGGAGGTGAGCCGCAAGGGAAAGAGCACAGCACACCGAAGAAGGCAAGATGGGGTAGGCAGGTAGGTAGAGCTTCGTAGGAGCAGACCATGCAGCTGGACACGGAGGTGCAAGGAAAATGAAGAGGCCGAGTCGCTGGGTTATGTTGGCTATGATAGCGTTGTTGGTGGGTCTTCTAGGTGCCGGCGCGCCGGCGCTGTGCGCAGAACCGATCAAAATCGGGCTACACGCACCCCTGACGGGGGCGGCAGCCGCTGACGGACTCAGCGTCAAACAGTCCGTTGAACTCGCCGTAAAGCAGATAAATGATGCTGGCGGGATCAAGGGTCGGCCAATCCAGCTTGTAGTCTATGACGATAGGGCCGACGCCAAAGAGGCCGTCGCGGTCGCATACAAGCTAATCGAGCAGGACAAAGTCGTGGCAGTGGTCGGCGGGTCCTATAGCGCTCCCATGAGGGCAGTCGCGCCCATTTACCAGCAAGCCGGGATCCCGATGGTGGCTGGGTTCGCGGTTCACCCTGACATCACCCGTGCGGGAGACTTCGTGTTCAGATGCGGCATGCTGGGGCCCATCGAGGGCGCCGCGGCGGGCGAGGTAGCCGGCAACGTGCTGAAAGCCAAGACTGCCTGCCTGATGACCATGGACAACGACTTCGGCCGCGCCCTGGCTGAAGGGTTCCGGAAGCAGGCAGGGGAGCTAGGTGTCAAGATACTGTGGGAAAGTCTCTATCCCCTCGGCGAGCAGGACTTTACACCGTATATCACGAGGTTGAAGCAGCTCAACCCGGACGTCGTCTTTACGAGCGGCTACTACAATGAGGCGGCCCAATTCTGCAAGCAGGCGAAGGGACTTGGGTTGAAAGCACAGATTCTCGGGGAAGAGGGATTCGACTCACCGAAGTTCATCGAGATAGCCGGAAAGGCGTCCGAAGGCGTGATAATCGTCACCAACCTGAATAGGGACGATACAAGGCCGGTCGCCAAGGCGTTCATTGAAGACTACAGGAAGCTATATAAGATGGAACCCGACATGGTTGGTGCCTCGAACTTCGATGCCTTGCTTGTCATCGCGGACGCGCTTCGCAGGGCCGGCTCCACCGACCCGAAGGCGATCCGCGATGCGATCGCAGCGACGAAGGACCTCCAGGGCGCGACGGGCGTGATCCGCAACTTCAACAAGCTGGGTGAATGCATGAAGCCCATCCAGGCGCAGGTCGTGAAGGATGGCCGTTTCCGCTACTTCGCGGAGGTCAACGACCCCGCGATCATAACGCCTCCGGAAGAGTAGGTGTAAGGCGTGGGTCGTAGGCCCAGGGCCTCGTGACCATGTAAACGGGGGCGAAGTCCGTCCGGCCCGCTGCAGCCCGGCTCAGCTTGCAAGCGCGGACGGGCCACGCCCCTGTGCGGTGGGGGTGATGGGGGATTGTTCTGGCAACAACTTGTCAATGGTGTAACAATGGGAGGCATCTACGCCCTCATAACGCTCGGGTTGACAATGGTGTACGGCGTCCTGCGTATCCTCCACATCTCGCATGCCGGGATTTTCGCCTTGGGGGCGTACGTCGGAGTGGTGGCGTTGCTGCTCTCACGTAACTTGATGGTTATCACGCTTCTCGCCATGCTGGTCTGCGGCCTCGTCGGCGTGCTGATGCAGATGTGGGTCTACCGGCCGCTTCTGGGTTCGTCGCGAATCGTACCTCTTATAGCATCCATCGGGATGTTCACCCTAATGGAGGACCTGTTCAGGCTGGCCGCGGGACCGTACGTGCTTCCCCTTGCGGCAAAGGTGCCCTTTGGTGTTGACGAGGTCACGACATCGTTCATCACCGGCAACCAACTCGTCGTGTTGTCAAGCGCGGTAGTGCTGCTGGTTCTCACGTGGTTCGTCATCAACCATACCCGGCTGGGACTCACATGGAAAGCCACCGAGCAAGACTTTGAAACGGCGGCGTCCTTCGGGATCAACGTCGACCGCGCCGTAGCGTTGAATTTCCTCCTTGGATCGGCCATCGCGGGCGCCGCAGGCGTCCTCGTAGGCTTTTATTACAATTCGGTTTACCCCACCATGGGCAGCGTACCTGCGTACAAGGCCATGGCCATAGCCGTCCTGGGCGGTCTCGGCAACGTATGGGGAACAGTTGCCGCGTCCCTTCTCCTCGGCATCACCGAGGCGTTTCTCGTCACGTCGCCCGTGGGGCTGTTCCTGCCTCGCGATTCCATCGCGTTCATAGCGCTGATCCTAGTCCTCCTGTTCAGGCCGTATGGGCTTTTCGGGCGGAGGTGAGGCGTGATGGGACTCTACCAGGCCACGGTCGCGATCACCGTCGGCATATACATCATCCTCGCGATGGGGCTTAACATGATCACCGGGTACACAGGGCAGGTCTCCCTAGGACATGCCGCTTTCTTCGGGATCGGCGCCTATACCTCGGCCATCTTGTCCGTGAGGTACGGCTTCCCGTTCTGGGCGGCCCTGCCGTTGTCGGTCGTTGCGACCGCGCTTACGGGCGCCGTTCTGGGCGCGGTGAGCACTAGGCTGCGGGAGGACTCCCTCGCCATTACCACCATCGGCGTGAATTTCGTGGTGGTCTCGGTGTTCAAGTACTCATCGTTCTTCGGCGGTGCCCTCGGCATCGGCGGCATCAAGTACCCTTCGCTTTTTGGCCGCATGCTGACCAAGCCGGAGTACCTTCTCGTGGTCCTCGCATGTGTGGTGTTCGGCGTCTGGTTCGACAGGCGTCTGGTCAAGTCATGGCTAGGCCTGGCGCTGAGGGCGGTCGGTCAGGATGAAGCCGCAGCCGAGTCTCTGGGGGTGGACAGTCCCCGTTTCAAGATAGTCGCCTTCATGATAGGCACGGCATACGCGGGCGCGGCGGGGTCTTTGTACGCTCATTTCATGACGTTCATAAGCCCCCAAGACTTCGGGTTCCCGGTGTCGATCAGCATCATCTCGATGGCGGTTTTCGGAGGCCTTGGCACATTGCGCGGGGCCATCCTCGGTGCGTGTGTGCTAGGGCTTGCCCCAGAGATATTCCGGCCGCTTGTGGATTACCGCAACCTGATGTACGGTGCTCTACTGCTCCTCATGATGCGCTTCCAGCCTCAGGGACTCATCGGGGACGGGAGCGCCATCTGGGAGCGCGTACGCTCGCTATTCACGGCCAGAGGGGTATCCCGCCAGGCTGAGAAGGGTGGTGTTTGACATGGACCCCAGCGTGGGCGCGGGCACGAGCCTTAGTCCCGCCGCGGGGCGCGGGAGCGGCCTTTTGGAGGTACGCAGCATCAGTAAGCACTTCCACGGGGTGCGCGCCCTGCAAGATGTCAGCCTTTCTGTCAGACATGGGCTGGTGTTCGGCGTGGTAGGGCCGAATGGGGCAGGGAAGACCACCCTTTTCAACATCATCTGCGGCGTCTATCCCCCGACGGCCGGCTCCATCATATTCCGGGACAAGGACATCACTCGTCTCGGCTCCGCGCGCATAGCCAGGCTCGGCATCGCGCGCACTTTCCAGATAGTACGTTCGTTCCCGCACATGACAGTCCTGGACAACGTGATCGTGGGCTGCGGCCACTGTGTGTACGGAACGTTCTCGGGAATCGTGCGGACATACGGTCGGCAGGCGGTGAGGGAGAAGGCTATGGACCTCCTCAGGCTGGTAGGGCTTGAGCACGCCGCCAACACGCTCGCCGGAAAGCTCCCCATTGCCCTGCAGCGCCGCATGGAAGTGGCGAGAGCCCTCGCGCTGGATCCCCGCTTGCTGCTGCTCGACGAGCCTTGCGCGGGGCTCACGTTCGCCGAATCTGAAGGCGTTGTCGAGCTCGTGCGGCGTGTGAGGGACAGCGGGGTGACGGTCATGATAGTCGAGCACAACATGGGCGTGGTCATGAGCTTGTGCGACGAGATCGCCGTGCTGGATTTCGGGGTCAAGATAGCCCAAGGGCCGCCAGCGGAGATCTCGTCCGACCGCCGGGTCATCGAAGCTTATCTCGGGAAGGAGGCGTGAAGGTGCTCACCGTCGAGAGCCTTGCAGTTCGTTACGGCGACATGGAGGTTATACACGACGTGTCTTTCGAAGTGGGCGCCGGGGACAGCGTGGCGATAATCGGGGCCAACGGCGCAGGCAAGACCACATTGCTCCGCACGTTGATGGGGCTTCACCGGAACTTCGACGGGCGCATCACCTTCTTGGGGCAAGACATAGGGCACAGGCCCCCATGGGAGAGGTCGAGGCTCGGCATGGCGATGGTACCCGAGGGAAGGCGCGTCTTCCCCGATCTCTCAGTAGAGCAGAACCTCCTCATTGGAGCTTACTCGCAACAAGACAGGTCGGTCCTGCGCGCGTCCATGGAGGAGGTGTATGAGCTTTTTCCCGTGCTGCGTGAGCGAAGGAACCAGGTGAGCAAGACTCTGAGCGGCGGCGAGCAGCAAATGCTCGCGATAGGCAGGGCCCTGATGGCGAGGCCCAAGCTCTTGCTGGTGGACGAGGTATCCACGGGTTTGATGCCGATATTCGTGGACAAAGCCTTCCAGGTATTGGGCAGCCTCATAGAAAGGGGCGTGAGCGTGCTTCTCGTGGAGCAGAACGCGCGAAAGGCGCTTGCCACGGTAGCCAGGGGTTACGTGCTCGAAACAGGCCGGATCGTCCTCGGCGGCACCGCCTCTGAGCTTGCAGCGAACTCTGACGTGCGAAAGGCTTACCTGGGAGCGTAGGAAGCGCGGGTACAAAAAGAAAATGGTCGGGGCAGGCGGACTTGAACCGCCGACCTCTTAGTCCCGAACCAAGCGCGCTACCAACCTGCGCCATGCCCCGACCAAATACGGTGACCGCTCGTTTCATGCATAGTATACTCGAACGTTGGCAACATGTCAAACGTGGACTTCGGAGGTGCAGACAAGTGCCGGAAAGCGAGCGGCAGTTGCCGCTTCCCATCTTCGATGATGTGGACGACACACCTCCTCGCACTGGAACGCCCGCGCCCGCTGGAGATGCCCCGGGCCAACAGACGTTGTTTGGCGCGGTTTCCCGCGAGCCCGAGCCCACCTCAAGTCTCGAGGAGCTCGAGAAGAAATGCAGGGCCTGTACCAACTGCGACCTCCGGGCTGGGTGCACCCAGGTCGTCTTCGGTGAGGGAAACCCCCACGCCAAGCTCATGTTCGTAGGTGAGGGTCCGGGACAACAGGAAGACATCCAAGGCAGGCCTTTCGTGGGCGCGGCTGGACAGCTTCTAGACAAGATCCTCGAGGCCGTGGGCATCAGGCGCGATGAGGTATACATTGCCAACGTAGTGAAATGCCGTCCGCCGGGAAACCGGCTCCCCACTTCAGACGAGGCCGAGGCGTGCCTTCCTCATCTCCGCGCCCAGATCGAGGCCATAAGACCGAAGATAATCGTGTGTCTCGGGGCCCTCGCGACGCAGACCCTCATCGACAAGCGGGCGCGCATAACGAGAGCGAGGGGCAACTGGTTCAAGAAGGACGGCATCATGTACATGCCGACGTTTCATCCGGCCGCCCTCCTGCGCGACGAGACCAAAAAGCGCCCTGTCTGGGAAGACATGAAAAAGGTGAGAGGGATGCTCGACCAGCTGGAGGCCACGTGACGGTCCCGTCCACACATTAATGGAATGGACCCTCACCGGTAATCATCGGCCGCCCAGGCGAATAAGCTAGTGGTGAAACGTAACCCATCGTTTCGCGCTTCGCGCTCCTAGTGAGGGTGCACAGGTCGGAGCGCCGTCCCCGAGTGCGACACCGGCAACCCGCCACCTGCTGGGACATGGGGCAGGGACTAACGCACCCTCACTCTGGGGGGTCATCGTATGACTCCGGACAAGACCAGTAGGAGCAGACCCGACAGGAGCAGGCCTGATAGGATGAGGCCCGAGAGGAACGTCGGAAGCTCCGAGAGGACCGAGTGCGGGTGGTTTCTGGCTATCGTGATGGGGCTCGTGGCCTCCGTCCTTGCGCTGGTTGCTGTGTTCTTTGCCATCGCGGTATACGATTACTCCGTGTCAGGCCAGCCCGCTTTTCTCGGCAAGCTTGCCTCGGCGGGAAGCTACCTCGCCACCGGCGTGGGCGGCTTCGTCGCGGGGAAGAAGGCTGGGAGACGCGGGCTCATCTACGGCAGCTTGGTAGGGCTCGTTTTCGCCGCGGCCATTCTCGTCACGGGTGCAGGAAGCCCCGCGGCAGTGCCGTTGACGAGCTCGACGTTCAAGAGGCTTCTTTTCTCCATAGTGGCCGGTGGTCTCGGGGGTATGTTCGGCGTCGCGTCAACTTGATCCCGAGCCGGGTGTGAGCCGAGCCCGACCAACGCCGCTGGCGCGCTTGCGCGCCCGGCTCCCGGGAGGCCATGGGGCTCGACCTTACCCAAGCGACGCCTCCGTTGGGCGAGCATGGAGGCCTTGAAGGTAGGGCAGGGAGGAGGCTCGGCCGGCAGCGGTGGCCTCCACGCACGACGGCCCGCTGGATGGGCGCGCGCAAGGGCAGGCGCTAGCAGGTGCCGCGGTGCGCCGCATACGCCGTGTACCGGGCGCGGACTACGCGCTCGGAAAAGCAAAGATCAAAACGTAGCAAGGTAGTGATACACGACTGGAAGGTGTGTTATAATACAACCAGAGAACGAATTGTCGCGAAGAGGGGGAGTCCGTCTTGAGCCAGTTCGGCGCAAAGCCCCGGGGAAGCGCCTTCGCCGCGGCGCCCGGGCTCAGGGTCGGCACGACTGCCGAGCCTGTTGTGCGCTTCTGGCACGGCGAGTCCCTGAAGGGCGGCGGCCGCCTCTTCCGGAACGTGAACGGCTTCAGGGTTTTCAGCGACTCAGCGGTCGCTGTGGTGGTGAGTGTGAAAAGAACCGGCCGGGGCAACGGATCATCGATGCCTCGGCCGTCGTGTTTTCTTGCGGCTTGAGCTCGAGCTGCGGCCCGCGGCACCTTGCCTCGTTGGCCCGCTGGCGCGGCCGTGCACCAACAAACCAAACAGGAGGGGACTCGGGTGATTCAATTGAATGCGGAGGACGTTATCAGGGGCCTGAAGAGACTCAAGAGTCTCGCCAAACAGGACATCCTCATCAGCAGCCTTGCCCCCAACCCGGAAGAGTGGATGAAGATGGCCACCGCCAGGAAGCAAAAGTACGAAACCCTGATGTCTCTCGTGGAGCAGTATGGCGTCCCGGGGGCGTGCGAGATAGCGCTGGAGCAATACGCGAGCTTGCCTGCTATGAACGTAGACCCCGCCGGCGTCGATCCGCACACAAAGGGCGAGGAACAGGCGCTCGAGGTCTTCTTCAAGACGATAGGCGTGGACGGGAGGGCCTTGAAGGACGCTAGAGCGCGTCGAAAGAAGGGTGTGGGAGGAACCCAGTGACGCTGACGCCGCGATCGCGATTTGCGGTATTTGCAGTGCAGGTGCGTGTCGGAGCCGGGCCCGAAACTGGGCGCATCGGACGCACCGGATTCGGAAGCGGCATAGACTGGACACGATCCATCGGACGGCCCGGTGGTCGACACGCACCCGGCCTTGATGAATCAGTGTATCCGCCTCACAAGCCCGACTACCTTGCCGAGGATCGCCACATCCCGGACTATGATTGGAGCCATGAACCTATTCTCCGGCTGCAAGCGAACCCTGCCCGCTTCTTTGAAGAATCTCTTGACCGTGGCCTCGTCGTCTATGAGAGCCACGACTATGTCGCCGTTTTCAGCCGTGTCCTGCTGCCTCACGATGACGAGGTCGTCATCGAGGATCCCAGCCTCAATCATGCTCTCCCCGCGCACCTTCAACATGAATAAGCTGCCCTGTTCGCCGAAATCTTTGGGAAGAGGGAAGTAGTCTTCGATGTTCTGCACTGCGAGTATCGGCTGGCCAGCCGTCACTTGGCCAACGACCGGGACCGCGAGAGCCGACCCGCGGCGCAGGGCACCCGATGCGGACAGGACCTCGATGGCCCGGGGCTTGGTTGGATCTCGCCGTATGTAGCCTTTCTTCTCCAGCTGCGACAGATGGCCGTGAACCGTGGATGTGGATTTAAGCCCCACCGCCTGCCCGATCTCGCGGACCGACGGCGGGTATCCACGGAGCTCCATCTGCTCGGTAATGAAGTCGAGGATCTGCTGCTGCCGACGGGAGATTACCAAAGACTTCCTGCGCGGCATCGTCCAAAACACCTCGCTCTCGGGTCCAAGCTCTCACGCTTTCCGAGTCGGATTATACCACACGCTACCACCATCCGCAAACGGTTGTTCGACGTTCCATGCCGTTGCGGCATCTCGTGTGCCCCCAGCCGCCGCAGCTGACAAGCCCGCGGGCCGCCGACGCCGTGCGTCATGCCCTGCAGATCCCTCTTGACGCAAACATATGTTCGTGATATGATGAATCTGCCGCCCGAACATACGTTTCCTAATACACGAACCCAAGAGGGGGAGGGGCCGCTCATGCGGAGGCCAGACATGGTATCGTGGACAGAGTCGTCGAGGCAGCACGCATATGCGGAGCTCGGCGTCGTGCTTGCATGTGTGGTGGCAATGGCCTGCGCTGTGGGTATCACTTTCGGTGCCGGCCGGCCCGGCCGCGCCGCGTCACTCGTCCCATCGCGCACGATCGTTGAGGTCGTGGTCGCCCCGGGCGACACCCTGTGGACCATCGCCCGAGATCACGTGGGAAAGGAAGTCGACATTCGCGCGGCTGTGAACGACATCATGGCGCGGAACCGCCTGTCAAGCGCCGCGCTTCGGCCCGGCCAGGTGCTCATGGTCGAGGCGAATGTTGCAGATGACGATTACGAGCTTCTGGACCAAGAGTGGGCCTCACATGACGAAACGGTCGCTACCGTAGGGTACGCAGGGTACGCAAGGTAGCAGAGGTAACACCCATTTTGAGGGTCGGGGCATCGGGCCTTCTTCGATGCCCCGACGATGCCTCGACTGCTCTCACCCGCCAAACTCTCTGGATCGCATAATATATCTTATGTCAACTAACTAGGGAAGAAACACGAACCTAGTTCCCCCCGGCCAGCGCCCTCTCTAGGGCTCTCTCCGCCTCGCTCCTCGCGACATCGCTCGTTTCCACGGAAAGAGCCTTCTCCAGAAGACGAGCTGCGGCTCGACCGCCGATCTCGCCAATCGCCCACGCCGCATGCGCACGGACAGGTTCGTGCGGATGCTGGAGCGCCCGCCCGAGGGGTACTAAGAGCATCGGGTCCTTGGTATTGCCCGCTGCGACGGCTGCGTCGGCCAGGATGCGGTTTTCCCTGGAGTAGTTACGACCGATGGCCGCTGCCATCCGTGCAAGCCTCTCCCTGCGCGCACCGGGGTCGTCCCCGAGCATGCCCGCAAGGGAGAATACCTCGGCATCCTCATCCGGTGGCGCCACGGCGTTCTTCATGGCCACGGCGTTGCGCGGACAACAACGCTCACAAGCGTCGCAGCCCAGGATGCTGGTTCCGTACGCCTTGCGAACCTCAATTGGAACAACCTGACCCGAGTTCATGTAAGCACGCACGCACCGCGAAACGTCCACTGCGCCCCCCGCCTGTATGGCGCCCGTAGGGCAAGCCCGCATGCATTCAACGCAGTCGCCGCAATCGCAAGTCACCGATGGCGGTGAGGCCACGGGCGCCGAATCCGGCTCGAGGGGCACATCTGTGACAATCACATGAAGGCTTATGAAAGAGCCCGATTCCTGGTGGTAAATGAGGGAGTTCTTTCCGTACGACCCGAGCCCCGCCCGCAGCGCAAGCGCTTTGCTTGGAAGTCGGGGCTGGAGAACGGCGCGCACCCCGGCCCGCTCTAATTCGGCCACAAGGTCCTGCGCAGCCGCACGCCCCGCGGGATAAGCGCGGTAGTAGGCTGAGTAGCCCGCCATGCCATGCGGCAAAGAAAGCGTGTACGGTTTAAATGGCCAGGCCAAAAGCAAGATCGAGGCGGCTTCCGGCATGGCCTCCCTCGGGTCCGCCACGAGGTTCCTAAAGTGTCTCTCGAACTGTTCAGGCGGAATCACGCCTGTGCGGACGCGCCGCCGGACCTCGCTATCCCATTCCGGCAGCGGGCCCCCGCCCGTCACGCCTAGCGCGGCGAAACCGAGCTCAGCGGCTTTTTCCGCTAAAGCGTCGCGGAACCCACGCCCCCGGCCGGCGGCCCGGGCCATCCTGCCGCCGGCCACCTTGCCGTCGATCGCGGTCAGTGACACGTACTACACGTCCCACCGCTGCACGACGAACACCCGCCGCCACCCGACGACGAGGCCGTGCCCTTAAAGCCAGATCCTCCGTTGTACCCAAACGTCGACATGAGCCTCTTGACATCTCCACCGCCGCAGTTCGGGCACTTCACCTCGGCATGCGCGCTGCCCATGATGAGTTCCTCAAACTTGGTGCCGCATTTCGTGCAAACGAACTCATAGATAGCCACAGCATGAACTCCTCCGTTCTTCACGAGAGTTACGCGGCTTCCTAGGTTCGGGCCTTCCCCTCTCCCCTCCCCTTCCCCGCGGGAAGGGATACTCCCAGGGGTATTGTACAACCCTGCGTTCGAGGCGTCAAAGCTTTTCGCGGAAGGCGCTCCACCCGAGACGAACACGCCTGCGCGCCCATGGAATCTAGCCTCGCCTGAGTCTCGCAAGTTCCTGACGCAGCATGGAGTTGAACGGATCTATCTCCAAGGCCTTCCCCATCTCCTCTATCGCCTCAGCCTTCATGCCCTTGGCCTCGTAGACCATAGCGAGATGGTAGTGCGCCGTTGCAAGGGCCTTCCCTGGGAAGTCCGACGGGAAGAGAAGCGCCCGCCGGATGGTCCTCTCCGCGTCATCCAGGCGCTCCTGCTTGAAGTACGCCCATCCCAAGCTGTCCATGTACACCGGATTCGCAGGCTCTCCGTCCACGGCCTTCTCCAGGAGAGCGACAGCCCGCTTGAGGTCCCTTTTCGTGTCTGCCAGGATGAAGCCCAGGTTGTTGCAGGCGGGAAGGTAGTTCGGGTTCGCCGCGAGCACCTTCTCCAGCTCTTGGATGGCCTTGTCTGCGTTGCCAGAGAGCCAGTAGGACAACCCTAGGTCGCACCTGGCCTCAGTGTTCTCCGGGTCGAGCTCGAGCACCCTCTCGTACGCCCGGATGGCCTGCTCGTACTTCCTGCGGTCGAAGGCCGATTGCGCCTCTTTCAGCTTCGCACGCATCTCCTCCGCTTCCTTCACGACAAACATGTCGTCCTTCACACCCGTGTTGAGCTTGACGTCGCGAAGGACCTGGTCCACACGGCCGCGTGCTGCCGAAAGCTCCACCCTGGTCGGCAGGAAGACGCCCTTGTCCACTTGGGTCACGGTGATCTCCCCCCGCCTGTCCCCGCGGAGGTCGGTCACGCTGAGCGTGTACGACTTCCAGTCGCCTCTCTCACCCTCCTGGATCGTTCCCAGGCGCAGGAGAGTCGGCTCCCCCAGGATGGCGCTGGTCCGAGCCTGGATGATGAGGAACTTCATGTTGTCGATCCACACTATGTCAGGCTCCGCCCCTGGGAACTTCCGGTCCTGCACGTTGAGGACGTACGCCACCCTGTCGCGTATGTTCGCTCTCTCAGAGACCCTGACATCGTACGAGTCAGCAATGCTGTCCCTCGTGAACCTCAACATGTAGCTGAGAGTCTCGAGGCCCGCCACGGACATTGAGTCGTACGCCTTCCAATGCCCGTCTTTCGGCACGACGACGCCCGCGCCTTTCGCTAGGACCACACGCGTCCCTTCGTTGGCCGACGGCGCGAGATACGTGATGTGATACTTGTCCGGCCTCTTGAACACAACCTGCATCGTCACGGTTTCTTCAACGCCGCCCCGGTTGTACACAGACTCCAGAACGCACGTGAGATCCCGCACCCTCGCGTTCGCGCTCTGGATCTGCTTGAGCACGTCCTGGGTATTAATGGACTCATCCGAGGCGTGCCCCGCGCTCGAAAGCGCAAGGAGGAACACCGCCACCGCACCAAGCACCTTTACCAGCCTCTTACAACGAACGAACGCATCCGACACAGCTTCCCATCCCCCAACTCCGTTGACTCGCTCCTACGCGGAGCGTGCTTCGGTTCTCACCCGGTCGCGCCGGATCGCGCCGGGACACACGCCCGCCTCTTAAGAACGAGTGAGCGTGCGAGCTTGTTCCGTGCGGGCGTTCGCGTCCCGATGGGCTCACCCGCCTTCGCCCTCCACGGGACGCCCAAGATCGAGTTTCATCATGCTTTGGAGCATCCGCGCGTTCTCAGCGGCCTGCCCGGCATGGCAGTTGTTGAAGAGCACGTACGTCTTCGCGGCCCGCGCGTCCAGAGCCTTGATCTTTGGCAGCCATTCCGCCAGTTCAGCCTCGGTATACAGGTAATTGTAGCGCTCCCACCCTTGGGTATGGTTCCACCATTTCTCGGCGTTCCTTCCATGGAATCTTACGTAAGCGATGTCCGCAGTCGCCTCCACGACTGGGAGGACCAGCCCCCGCAGCCTGGGTTCGTCCACACAACAGAACCCGAGCCCTTCAGCGCGAAGAAGTTCGAACGTCTCGGGCCTCACCCACTCGCTGTTGCGAAACTCTACGACTACGGCCACGTCTTTCAGGCGCTCCCTGAAGCGTCTCACATAGTCCGCGTTTTCCTGAGTCCTCTTGAAGCCCCACGGGAATTGCGCCAAAACGCACCCGAGGCTGCCGCGGGTCGTCATCGGCTTGATAGCCTCGACGAACGCCCGGAAGACATCGCTCGTGTCTCCCCCGGCCTCAGCCTCCTTGAACTCGTGAGTCATCCCCTTGTGAGCCTTCACGCAGAACTCAAATCCCTCAGGCACCTTACGCGCCAGCCCCTCCATGGTCCGGAGGGACGGCATCTGGTAATACGTGAAGTCCAGCTCGACACAGGGGAACAGCTCCGCATAGAATCCCAGCATTTCCCCGTCCTTGATATCCCCCGGGTAGAAGACGCCCTTCCAGTCCTTGTAGCTGAACCCGGCTGTGCCGATGAGCACCATAAGCCGATTCAACCTCCCCGTTTTGGCTTCTCAGAGCTAGCTCCCGCCGACCACCTGGGCCTGGGGCTGTTGTGTGCGCGCGCAGGCCTCGTGACATCGATGAGACTCGCCCTGGTGATGGCTTCCTCGCCGAACCTGTCCCTCACCCTGTCCAATGCGGAAACGAGGCTTTTCCTTCGCTCGCCCCTGGCCGGAGGCTCGAAGAGCGCGAGCTGACACGTGTAATCGCTCGACGCTGCAAGCCCCGACGCCGACACACCGATGAGGCGGACTTTCCTCGAGCGTGTCCAGTTGTCGCGGAGAAGCTCGATGGATGCCGTGTAGATGTCCTGGTCGTAATAGGTGAATCCGCTCAAGGTGCGCGACCTTGTGATAGTTATGAAGTCTGAGTACCTCAACTTGAGAGTAACGGTCCTCGCCACCAAGTCGTGCTTACGCAGCCTCCTAGCGACCTGGTCCGCGAGGGACAGAAGGTGCCTCGCGAGAATCTCCTCGTCACCGCAATCCTCGGCGAGAGTTATTTCGCGGCCGAGAGACTTCGGCCTCTCGCTGATTCCGGGGTCCACGGGGCTGTTGTCGACTCCGTTCGCCACGTCGTGGAGGACGCGCCCCATGACGCCGAACCTCGCGACGAGCGCGTCCATGGGAGCTTCCGCAAGGGCGCCTGCCGTGGTGATCCCCATGGACTCCAGCGCTACTGCGGTCTTCTCGCCCACTCCGTACAGTTTGCTGACGGGCAAGGGCCAGATGACCCTCGGCACGTCGTCGGCTGTTATGACCGTGAGCCCGTCCGGTTTCTGCATGTCCGAGGCCATCTTCGCGAGGAACTTGTTGGGCGCCACGCCCACTGAGCATGTGAGCCCGAACCCCCGCCGGACCTCCTCCTTGATCTTGCGCGCTATCTCAGGCGCGTCACCGTGCAGCCGTTCGCACCCCCTGACATCGAGAAACGCCTCGTCGATGGAGAACGGCTCGACCACGGGGGTGTACCGCCGGTACACCTCGAGCAGGCGCCGCGAGATGGCCGCGTAGTCTGAGAGACGGCTCGAAAGGAACACCCCATGAGGACAGAGACGCTTGGCCTCTCTGACAGGCATAGCCGACCGCACACCGAACGTGCGCGCCTCGTACGACGCCGTGGACACCACTCCTCTGCCGTCGGGGTCCCCGCACACGATGACGGGCTTGCCGCGAAGCTCGGGGTGGGCTTGCTGCTCAACCGCGGCGAAGAACGCGTCCATGTCGATGTGGATGACCGTCAGCTCACTTCCTGCGCACGAGCCCTGCTCTCTCAAGGTCGTCCACGAATCCCTTCAGGTCATCGAGGGTGAACCCCGCGAACTCCGCGGACACCAGCGCCGCGATTTTCCCTAGAGTGCGCCTGCCGTCCATGTAGTTCACGGCTTCGATGAGCTTCAGCTGGAAATCCGGGTCGCCCCTCTGCCTTTCCTCGTAGTGCTTGCGACGTTTCTCGCCAACCCTGTCATACAGGTACGCGGGGTCCAGCGGGCCTTTGAAGAGCCGCGCGTAAACGGTGCTGGCGGTCGCCTCGTCATCGCTGCCAGCGGCCTCGCCGCGACCGGTCTGCCGGGCTGTGAGCTTGCCCTCTTCAAAGGGGGTTTCATGGAAAGCGCCGGCGAAGAGCCCGACTTTAGCGAGAGACGCCCTCGCTGTCGCGCGAATGCCGCTCTTCAGAGTCCGCGCCATTTCGCGCACACGCGAAGCGTCGTCTGCCGGGACCAGCTTCACCACACCCTCAACTGCCGCGAGCTCCCTGTCGACTATCGTTTCCAGACGCCGCTCGAAAGCTCTCGCGATCCCAGCCCGCTTCGCCGGGTCGTGGCACATCGCCGCGGCTTCACATGACGCCCTGGCGGCGCTGGCGATCCTGTGCCTCGCACCGGCA
The DNA here is from genome assembly GCA_050260395.1 of Betaproteobacteria bacterium. Classification (GTDB taxonomy): domain Bacteria; phylum Bacillota; class SHA-98; order UBA4971; family UBA4971; genus UBA6256. The sequence continues at coordinate 8,912 of JBLNCC010000080.1, read as the reverse complement.
TCAGCCAGGTTCAACGCAAACTCCGCGGCCGCGGCGTCCGCCGCCGCAAACGTCAGCGCGGTCGACGACGCCACGAGCCCGACGCGCAGAAGCTCATCGGCGTCGAGCCGCTCGACGGTATCCATGTTTGAATGGTAATACCGGTCTGGCCAGTGCCCGAGATACACGCACGGCACCTTGAACGAGGAATCAACCAGGATGTAATGGTCTGACCCCGCCGTGAACCCAGTCACGTTGTAATGCCAGTCGCGCGCCGCTTGGCTGCCCTCGTGCATCTTGCCGTGTGAGGCCACCGTTTCCATGTAGAACGCGGCTACATCGTTCACGGCCGACGGAAGGCTCCAAGGCGTGGGAACAAGGTTGGCGCATGACATAGTGTCGCGGGACTCGCCCACCATGTCGAGGTTCACACCTACCTTGACCTTCCTCGCCCAGCCCGGGTGGCGGTCCAGGTAGGCCATAGTGCCGAACATCTCGGGGACGAACATGAACCTCACGCCGAGACGTGGCCGCCCCAGCCTTCCCTCTGCGATCCCTTGAGACAGCGCCCTTGCTATCTCCATGGCCAACCCGCACCCGCTGGCATTGTCGTTCGCGCCCGGCTTGGGGTGACAGAGGTGGGCGATGATGAGGACCTCCCCATCGTCAAGGCCCTCGCCTGGGATAAGCCCGGTGACGACATGCATTTCGCCGGGGAAGAGCCGCGCCTCGACCGTTGCCTTGACCCGCACAGGCCCCCTTTTCAAGAGCGACCTCAGCTCCTCGGCCTGCCGATGTGATAGCGAAAAGCCGAACGCCATCCTGCCCATGTCCTCATACGTCACGGGAAAGCTCGCATAGTTCACGGCGTCAGGCAGGTCATACCGCGTTCTGCCGATGGATGAGTCTTCGTGCACCATATGGTCGCTGAGCACGCCCACAGCACCCCGTCGCCTGACAGCGCTCACGAACGCCGTCCGAGGCGACCCAGAGGTAAGGACGAGTTTCCTGGCGACGCTGCGGGTCACGTACACGTCTTCAGACTCCCCGTCCCCGATATCCACGACGTCGAGCACAAGCCCTTCCGGAGGCGTGGACGTGCTGCCGAATACCAGGCACATCGGCTCCGTTTCAAAGTCGCAGATAGGACGCTCCTCGGGATAAACGAGGGAAAGCACGGCCCGGACAGGCTCCCACGCCGGGGGTGGCGTCCAGGTTCCGTACGTCCTCTTCCCGTCGATGGGGTACCTTTCGATGGTCACACGGTCGATTCCCCAACTCACCAGTTTCTCCCGTATGTACTGAGCTGCCCGCGAGAAATCCGACGACCCCTTGGCCCTGTGAAACCTCGCGATCTCCGACGCGTAAACAAGCGCGCGCCTTCCTGAGAGTTCGCGCCTCAGCGATCCAACAAGCTCCGAACCAACCATGGCACGTTTGCTGCCCATCTCATAACCCGGGGCGACCGGCCCGGCACGGCGCCGCCAGGGTGCGGGCGGGGCCACCGACGGGCATCCCCCTTTCGTCGCGGCATTGCAATGAGCGCGCGAAACGACCTGACCGGATCTCATCAACCACCCTGAAGAGCCTGAAAAGCCTTTCAGTCTGTGGCCTTGAGGAGCGTGACGAAATCGCCTTGCTTCAAGCCGGCCGCGTTCGCTTCATCGGTATCAATGTGCATGTCGAGGGCGAAGTCTTCCCGCACGCGCACGACAACCTCGTCGAAGATGAGCGCCCTCGGGCCCTCCGTGCGGGCCATGACGATCTCGCCGTCGCTCACGCCGTACTCCTTCGCGAGGTCCGGCGTGAAGTGAATGTGCCGCTTCGCGACTATAACGCCCTCGTCCACCTTGACCGGACCGTTGGGGCCGACTATCACGATGCCAGGGGTCCCCGCGAGATCTCCGGACTCCCTGACAGGGGCGTCGATGCCCAGCGCGTAACAATCGGTGCGAGAGATCTCGATTTGGGTCGCCTTCCGGACAGGACCGAGGATGCGGACTTTCTGGATGACCCCCTTCGGCCCAACCAGCGTCAGGGTCTCGTTTGCCGCGAACTGTCCGGGCTGGGAAAGGTCTTTGAAACAGGTCAGACAATACCCGGGTCCGAAAAGGGCCTCGAGGTCTCTCTGGCTAACATGCACGTGTCTTCCTGAAACGCCTACTGGGACTCTTCTTGCCTCGCTCATAGCGCCAACACCCTCCAAGATTCCGAGTTGCAGCCCGTTCCGCCCACATAGGTAATTCTAGCCTCGTGAACCTGGGGCCGCAAGGCACGGTGCACGACTGCGTTCGTGTCTTCGGTCTCGCAAGCCCGCCCCGGCCATATACATACTCGTCAATACGTTCTCCGAATGCGCGTGATCTCCTCCTGCTAAGAGCGCCCGTGGCGTTCGGCCGCCGGGGTGGATTGCGCCGCCGCGCCTCGCGGGCGGACCGGTGTCGTTGACAAAACCGTGACGGTTTGATAAAATGAGCGTGGCTGGAAGCCCGAACTGAACACCGTCGAGCGCGCAGGGGAGTAGCTCAATGGGTAGAGCGGCGGTCTCCAAAACCGTAGGTTGCGGGTTCAAGTCCTGTCTCCCCTGCCAGTATTCTCAAGGGTTTCGGGGTTCGCGAGGAGACTGCAAAAAGCGGTTTGACAGCAAAATGACAGCAAAACATAACGCCAGGGAGAACAGAAGGCCTCGGGATTACTTCCCGAGGCCTTCCGTCGCGAGAAAGGAGATGGTGTTTACACGGCGCGTCACGCCTCAGGCACAATGCCCGTCACCTTGGCGACGTGATTCGGTCGCCCCACCGCCACATCGGCGCGGAAACGAGCACGGATCAGCACTTGGCCTCGCGCCCAGGCGTCCCCCGCCTGTTCGCTCGCCTGGATAGTCACAGGCAGGCGCAGGCCGAGGAAGACGTTCGAGAAGTCGCCCACCAGCGCCAGGGAAGCATTCGTAGCGGTCCCCACCGCGAGGTTAGTCGGCAGGGTGCTCGTCACGAATTTCTTCAGGTTCTGCCAGGATGCTGGCGCGGCCAGAGGTTGCCCCGTCGTGTCGGTCAGGCGGTCAATTGCGCCCATGTCCCGCGGATGGAGAATCGCCGCGACGGCCTGCCCATTGTTCTCGGCTATCTTCTGCACAGCCTCCGAGAACGGCGCGTAGGACGCGAGCACGCCTCCGTTCTCGCCCAGGCTTACCTCCAGGACGCCTGGCGTGTTGGCGACGCCCAAGGGTTCCTCACCCTGGCCACTGCCTAGCAGAATCGCCTTGTCCAGCGCGAGCCCGGCAGCCGCCGCGATAGCGTTTTCAATGGCCTGCCCCGCAAGGCTCGAATCCTCCAGGAGTTCCAGGCTCATTCTCACGAGCACCATCCACGTCTTGGCGTCAAGCACTTTCGCGCCGAAGGCCGTGGTCGTGTCCTCGGCTATCGCTTCGTTTTCGGGTTTCCAGCCGCCCGTCGGGTCGCCCTCCAAGGTGGGGACGGCCAGCGTCTTCGATTCCATCGGGATGGTCCGAACGCCAGCCTGTAGCGCCACCGCGTTTGCTCGCGCAAGGTCCAGCACGAAGGCCGCAAGCTCGTCCGGCACCGTGAACCCGCCAGCAGAATCCGGCGTAGTCCCCAGGGCCGCCCGCACGTCGCGAGAAATCCCCCGCCAGTCGCCCGTAGCCATAGCGCGGACCAGTTGCCCGAATGCGTGTCGCTGCTCGTCAAGACTCGTGCCCGGCTCCGTACGTCCCGTCGCCCGCACCCAAGCGGTCAGCTTGTCTTGTGGGGCCAGCACCGTCACGCGAGACGCGTCCTCGAAAGCGCCGCCCGTAGCGAGACGATAACCCACAAGGGGCCTTTCCTTCTCAGCCTCCTCGCGGGCCTCCAGCTCGGCAACCTGCTTGCGGAGGTCCCGCACCTCGGCCATGATGCTCTCTGCCGTCTCCACGTTACGAAGCTCCAAGGCCGCCTTTGCGCGTCTCTCAGCGTCGGCAAGCCTAGCTTGCAGGTCTCTTAGCTCTCTAGTCATCAGTGTGTCCCTCCATAAACTCCTCGGCCAAAAGGCGCAAGCGCCTCAAGGCTAGGTACTGCTTTTCCTCTTCGATGGTGATGTTGCGTCGCTCCATTTGGGCATGGCGAAGCAAACCGTTCTGCTCGGCGAGAATCGCCGCCGGGGTCCACTTCGCCGTTTCGGACCCTCTAGAACGTAAAAAACCCGGCCTACCCGCGTCTTCCGCGAGCTGGTCCGGGCCTCCACCGGCCACGAGACCTGAGCACGCCTCCTCCGGCGTCCTCGGCCTGTTCTTCGCTTGTTCAGGGGCCGCTCCACCGCAAGCCCCGCAAGTAGATTGTACCATAGCGGGGACGGGCTTTTCAACCCATTCCCCGCCGCGGGCGAGGCGCTTCTGCTTTCGCCGCTCGCGCCGCTCGTCGGTCTTTGCTTGCTTGACCAGCTCGTCGGCTTGCCTGCGCTCGTCCTCCGTCATAGGACGGCCTGAGTCCAGCACGCCCGTTACAAAGTCGCGCCAGCGAAACCACGCGTCCGTTGTCATAGGTCACAGCCCTCCTCCGGCGGTAGGAATGCGTTCTCTGGGAGACCGAGCCGCCGCGCCCTATCCTTAGCCTCTGCTCGCGCCAGAACACGCCGCTCCATCTCGGCAGCCACCGCACGGGCGAGCCGGAACAGAAGCTTCGCCGTTGACGGCTCCTCTCGCGAAATGTAACCGGAGGCGAGGAGGCGCACAATCGAATTGCCCGCCGCCTTTAGTTCCTCAAACGACAAGTCGTCCAACTGCATTTAAACACCCCCGTTATAGCTCGTTTAAAAAGGGAGTTTTGCGCGAGCTGAGGCGCGCGGCCGGTCTAGGGGCCTGGCTCCGAAAATTTTCCACTACCCCCTAGCCATAGCACCGCGCCAGAATGCCCTACAAGGGGCCTCCCGTGCCCGTCAGGTATCTTTTGCCCGTCCCGCCCGCTTCTCGCGGGTCGTAGCGGCCTTTCTGTGCATCTCGCGCCGTCTGCCGGGCCTCCGCGCCCTTGCCCGCATAACGGCCTTCCCCCGCTCAAGCGCCGTCCTCCACAAGGCAGGGTCGCGTTTGAGCAGGCTTTCAACCTCGCGTTCCGTGAGCAACACCCAACACTTTGGCAGGCGAATCTCTATCATCAAGCATCACCTCCAGACACGCAGGATTCCACCAGCACCGCCAGCGCCTGCCGCAGGCAGGACACCGATACACCGCGAGGATGCTTCCCCGGTCCTCGCGCACGCTATGGGGACGGTTTATCGCGAGGCAGCGAGGACAGGCGTCAGCCAGTTGCCCGTACATCGGCAGTGCGCCTCCTTTCCCGAGAAATACGGCCGTCCTCAGCCTCGAACCATACCTTGCACCGTGGGCAGAAGACCTTCGCGCCGCTCAGGGTCCACGCCACGAGCCGCCCACACCGGGGACAACGGAACGGAACCAGCTTCGAGTCAGTCTCGCGCTTCATCGGCCATAACCTCCTCATCTCTGTTTCTCCCGCCACCAGCCGGGGTCGTGGACCCAGGCTTGCTTGTCCACGTCGAAGCGGAAGTCAATCGGGTCCTCGCCGTGAGGTCCGAGAATCACAGGCGAAGGTCCTACGAACCTCACTGTGCAGCCGGCAGGCAGGGACGGGGTTGCGGGCCGCGCTTCGAGCACGGGTGCTCTCGGAGGCGATTCCTCGCGCTCGCGCGCCCGCCTGTCGTTCTGTGGAACCTCAGTCCCCTCTTCGCGACGGCTAACCTGCCGGGCTATCTCCAGATAGCGCCCCACGCCTCTCCGACACCTCCTCGGAAGTATCTAGGGATGCGAATTTAGCGAATTTAATCGGCCAGCAACCCGCTTGCCCTTGTGTGACAAGGCTTTGAGGGTTCTAAGTGCCTGCGAATTTAATCACGAGACGTTGCGAATTTAATCCGTCGCCCAACCCCAGAGGCTTTCGGGGGAGGATTAAATTCGCAATAAGTTCGCAGCAAATTCGCAAGCCTCTTCATGACAAAACCCCAGCGTATACGCCATCTCCCGGACTAAATTCGCAAATTCGCTAATTTCGCAGGTCCTCTCTCTGCCGTCACTGTCGAACCGCACGCCACACCTCCACCGGTTTCTTGCGGTCTCCTTGGGGTGGCACAGTCTCGCGCTCCACCAGCCCGGCAGCAAGAAGGTCCGTGAGTGCGCGTGTGATGCTCTTGCTTGATTCGTGTCTGTCGAATAGCGCGCTAATCTCCGTCCGCGTCAGCCCGTCCGGTGCCTTCTTCAGCGCGTCAAGAATCGTGTCCGCTACCGGGTCGCCGAGTGCGTCTCCGAAGATGAACCTTGCCGAGGCCTCGACATACTCCCACAACGCGAGGGCCGCCAGCAAGTGTTCTGGGCGCACGAGAGCGGACAGGTCAAGCAACGCGTAGATACAGGCCAGGCGCATTACCTGTGCTTCGGCTCGTGCAAGGACAGCCCCGAGGAGACCGGGCTTTCCCTCGGATAGTTCGGGATACACCGCGTGCCACACCTCGCGGGCCTCATTGTCGCGCTTTAGTTCCCCTGCACATTTCGCGAAGTCCAGGGCCTCCGCGAGACGCGCCACGAGCGGGGCGAAGTTCACCTCGCCGATATTGCCGCCATCGGGGAGGCATTTTGAGCGGCGCACGCACAGCCAAAGGAAGCGGTTCGCGAACCCGTTCCCCGCCTCCGTGTTTTCGAGATACCGCAGGAGTTCGCTTTTCGTGACGTGTCCGATGATTGAGATATGCGCCCCGCTCGCGACCGCAGGAGAGTTCTTCACCAGAGTCCGCAGGTTCCCCGAGTCCCAGGCGTTCCGGATGACAGCCGATAGCGTATTCCCCTCGCGCCCGAGAATGCGCAAGGTAGATGCAAACTCGGGTTCAAGTACGAGTAGTCGCTTGTCCTCCACGCCTGCGTCCACGAGCACGGTCTCATATCCCGTTGTGCGTCCCCTCTCCTTGACCGGCTCGCGCCGCTCGATAGGGTCGCGGACTGCCCAAATAAGCCCTTCCCCGGAAGACAGGCCGCTTGCTACGTGGTCTTTAGCCCACGCCGGGTCAACGGCCTCAAAGAGTCGCCGGGTATGTCCCCAGGATGTACCCTTGCGACCCTTCGCCGTCGCACCCACGAGGCAAGCGAAGAGGTTCAGGCCGTGACGGTCGGCTTCGGCCGTGAAGTGCGGGCCTCGGCCAGCAGCGTTGCCGAAGGCGATAAGAAACTGCACGAGTAGTGCCACGGGGTCCGCCTCGGTGTGCGGCTCAATCGCTCGCACAATGTCGCCCGCGAGGCCGTAGAATGCCTCGGGGGCGGGAGGGTCGGGCCACGGGACGGCAACGATGGATGTATCGCCCTCCTGAGAGCCGTCCTCCAGCGCTGTCTCCACGCCCAACACCTCGGCCAGCGCAGTCCCGCCAGGTTGCCGAAGCTCTTGGGCGACTAGCTTGATTAAGTCAGCAGCCACGTTCTCGCCTCCCTCGCGGCCCAGAGCCGTGTTTCCAAGTCTTCTGACTGCAGGCCATCGAGAAGATACTCCAGCCACGGTAGCGCGTGAACCCAGTCTGCCAGCCGCTCAAAGGTGGCTAGGTCCGCGCCGTCCAGGGCGAGATGAATCGCTCGCACATAGAGAGATAGCCTCTCGTCTAATCCGTCACAGGCCGCGTCAAGACGTCGGCGAAGCTCAGCTTCGGCCTGGGCACGGGCAGCCGCCTTGCGCTCGGCAACGGTCGCGGCTTTGCTTCTGCCTCGCGCTCCGTCGGGAAAGAGGTCACGCCAGGACAAGCCTAGCGCGGCCAGCACCTGCCCCGAGTCGCAGCCGGCCCAGCACCGGAGCAGAACCTTGCCGTCGGAGGCCTCGCGAACCGACAAGCTCGGGTGCGTGTCGTTATGAGCCGGGCACCGCGCAAGCCAGCGGCCTTCTCCGGTTCGCCGAACGCCTTGCAACCGCGCCAGAACCGCCTCGACAGGCCGCGCCGGTACGTCGGCGGGGTGCAAGTCAGCCTCATCTGTGGTAAAATAACGATGGGCCACGAGCCCATCTCCTTTCGCGCCCCGGCGTGAGCCGGGGTTCTTTCTTGCGCTCAAAGCTCGCCGCGAGCCCCCTCCCATCGGGCCACCTGCTCGGCCACGAATTTCTCAATCCAGGGCTTCGGCACGCGCACCGCCCCGCCCAAGCGCACAACCGGCAGCTTGCCTGCTTGAATGAGTTCGTACGCGTGGGAACGGCTTATGCCCAAAGCCTCGGCCGCCTCCGAAACCTTGAGAAGCATCCTATCAACCGCACCCGTGCTCATTTTCCGGCACCTCCTCCAGAAGCTCTTCGGGCCTCAAACCGAGGACTTCAGCAAGCCTCGCGGCCTGGCGAGGGAATGGTTTGTGCCAGCCGCGCTCCAGCTTGCTTACTTCGGCTTCGCTCAGTCGCGCATAAAAGGCGAGGTCTCGCTGAGTCCATCCTTTGGCGAGCCTCGCAGCCTTGATCTTAATCACCCAAATCGCCTCCCGAATGCCATATTCCACATAGCCAGTGCTGGCGTCGGGTCAGGAACGCCATACGTGTTCCGAAAATCGTCTCCGCGTAACGCCCGCGCCAGGCTCTGTCTCTGTGCCTCGGCGCGGCGCCGGGCTTTTCGTTTCGCACGGTAGTTCGCCTTGCTCGTCGTATGCGGCACGACACCCACCCCCGGTAGCGTGCAGAGCCGCTTGCCCCCTGGGCCGGGGTCACCCGCCGGGCGTCCCCGATTGCGGCATGTTCGCCGCTTGACCTTGTTCCAGGTTCATGGTATCATTAGGACACACGGGGTCCGAGTATCTTAGCGCGTGATTATCGCGTGATGCGTGGAGGCGTACCAGATTGGAGCTGATTCCCGGGCAATTTGAGTTCTTGTGGGACGTTCCAGACCGAGGCTTCGTGTGGGATGACGCCGCCGAGCCGCTTCCG
>JBLNCC010000079.1:0-3971 GCA_050260395.1 Betaproteobacteria bacterium | reverse complement strand
GCAAGCACGTCGAGAAGCCTCGCACGGTTGACATAGTCCTGAACACCCTCGACATCATGCAGATGAGGCTGTTCGAGTTCAGGCGGGACGAGGCGGACGTCGTGATTGAGCCGGACGTGTCGTTCGCGACGGGCGTCGAGTTCTGGGAGGCGCGCGAGCTCATCGCACGCGGGGAACAGGCGGCTCTTGAGGCCCTGCCCAGTATCCGCAAGGCACTCGGAAGGCGGCTATCGTAGCCGGTGGCAACGGCGTATGGCGTAAAGGGCGGAAGAGGCGCAAAAGCGCGAGGGGCGCGCCCGAGACTCCCGACTCGGGAACAGAGCGCCGGGAAGCGAGGATTCGGACGGAGCGCCGGGAACGGACGGTTGGGCACGGCCGGTCGGGAACACCGGGTTGTCAACGGAGGCTCGTGAGCGAGAGCGCCGTGCAGGATCGGCGCCCCCGACGACAAGCGCCCCGGGCGACCGTTGATCACAAGCCGCGCATCTGGTAGAATATGTGCGCGGACAGAACAAAGAAGAATCGTCTTGCGTGCGAGAGTGGCGGAACGGCAGACGCGCCAGACTTAGGATCTGGTGGGCAACCCCCGTGAGGGTTCAAATCCCTCCTCTCGCACCAGTCATTTATGATATGGCGCCTACGCTGGGGTTGAGCAGACGGACAGCGGCTGGAATTGTCCAACCGCTGTCCATGTTTGCGTTTATGCAGCTAGATGGCCCTATCCTTGAGACAGCCCGAGAGCGCGCCTGAGGTCCTCCAGAAGCTCGCGTTCCCCGGACGGAATCGCGTGAGCGTATATGCGGAGTGTCGTCCCCACGTCCTTGTGTCCCAGGCGCGCGGAGACGTAGTGGACCGGCACTCGGGCCTTCAAGAGCAAAGTCGCGCAGGTGTGGCGCAGTCCGTGGAACTTGATGCGCCGCACGCCGGCCGCCTTGACAATGCGCTGGTACTCGCGCTGCCCGAGGTTGTTTGCCTGAAGCGGGCAGCCGACCGTATCGTGGCGGAATCGCCCGGGCTCCTTGGCGAAGACGAGGTTATAGTCATGGTAACTCGGCCCCATGGCGAGCCTGACGGCGGCCTGATGCTTGCGATGGGCCTTCAATAGAGCGAGTGTCTCGGGGGTGATGAGAATCCGCCGAGGGCGCTTGTTCTTGACGGGCCCGAACTCGGGCTCACGGCTGGCTACCCGAAGAGACCGTTGTATGGTGATAGCTCCCTCGTTCCAGTCGATGTCGCTCCACTGCAGGCCGCATAGCTCCCCGCGCCTGGCGCCGGCGTCCAGCGCGAGAGCGAATAATGCCGCCCACTGGGGTCCCGCCTCTTGCGCGGCCTTGAGAAAGCGCTGGGTCTCCTCTGCCTCCCAGCAGTTCATGAGCACGTCCTCCGGCGACTCACTTTTATCCACGCGGGGTTTCCCCATCATCTTCTTCGCGACGTTCTCTCGGACGATACCCTCACGCACAGCCGCGTCCAGCGCCGAGTGCATGATGATGTAGTGCTGTTGCAGCGTGGACATGGCAAGTCGGCCCTTGTCGTTGAAGTATTGCCGCAGGTGCGTGGTTCGCAACCGCTGGAGTTTGATCTTGCCGAGAGCCGGGATGATATGCTTATCTGTTGTGCGCCTGTACAGCTCATATGTGCCCGGAGCCTTTTGTCTCACCTCGGCCTCGAGCCATTCCTCGAGCCATTGGCCGAATGCCAAGTCTTGCGATGGCACGTAGTCATCTCCGTCGAGCGCGCCTTGCAGCTCACGCAGGACCCTCTTCGCTTGGGTCAGGGAGCCGCATACGACTCGCGATGGGCGGATGCGGCGGCCGTCGGCATCGAAACCTCCCGAGGCCCGGACGAGGAATCTGTCATCGCCGACTTGTATGATCTGGCCGTCGCCCCAGCGGGCGCGGGTCTTCTTTTTGGCCATGCGCATCACCCCTGGATAATTGATGTAGATTACTGGGCGATTGTAACCGCTTTCAGCTTCTGCTCCTTATGGAGTTGGTTCTTGCGTATAGTCCAAACGGCCGTCTTGCCGTCAACGTCCACGGTTGGACGATCCCTCCTAAGCCGATAGTCGGTTCGGCCTTGCGACACCCCCACACAACGATTCTTTCAACAAGATGAAGCGCGACGTCACGCCGTACTCCTGACTAAGGTGGTAAATGATAGCATCTCGCGAGCAGTCTGACAAGCAGCCGTAGCGGGATACGAAACTCTCCGTGTCGATGAGATAGTTCACTGCCCATCGTAAGGCCGTTCGTTCCATTCTGGCATCCAGTATTCGAGCGATGTATGCAGGGTCGTAGCAATATGGGTTGGGCCCGAGGGTGAATGCGTGTCCGATCTCTTCAGCGAATGTTTCGCGTAGCAGTGGTTCATTGCTGGCTATGTATCTACTCAGCAAGATAAGTCGCTTGCTCTCAACATAGTACCCAAGTACAGCCCCTGGCAAGTCTTCAAAACGCCACCTCAAGCCCTCATTCTCCGCCACAGCATAGAGAGCGTCGGTAGGGACGAACATCCAGGGTCCTCCTATTCGTATTTTGCGATGATCTTCTTTAATATCTCGATTTCCTCCGGACTAAGTGGTTCCGGCAGTCCATCCGGTCTCGTCGCCGCGCGCGAAGCGGCGCCTTGTATGTCACCCCCTTCCTCATTATTCAAATGGCCTGCAGCTCGCATGAGTTCCGAGTGAGGAACCCGCAGGGCTATGGCTAGCTTACGGAGGATCTCTGGCGTTGGAATGATTTCGCCGCGTTCCGCGCGCGATATGGTACTGTTGTCAACGCCAGCCTTCACGGCTAGCTGGCGTTGGCTCTTGAACCCTCGGCGCAAGCGCAAGGCCTTCAGATACCCTCCAAACGCCGTATTCTCCGCACGCATGCTTGTTCCCCCTTGTTTTGATCCGCTGCATCAATTCTATTACGTAGCGTTGCCCTCTGTCAACACTTCTATACTAACACGTGTTGACACCAGTCAACAAAATAGGAAGGAGTGTTGACCTCCTTCAACAACAATGATATGATGTTGGTGCGGCAAAGGAGGTGCCCTCTGTGGAAATACAACTGCGGCGGGACGCGCTGTTACGGCACCAGGCAGCTCGCAACTGGAGCGCTACGGAGCTTGCTCGCCGGGCGAATATCGACCGGACGTACCTATGGCGCATGCTATTGCGTCCCAGCGATCCCCGACACCGGAAACCCGGAAAGCGAGCCATCGAAGGCCTACTTCGGGCATTCCCAGAGCTCCAGTTCAACGACCTCTTTTTTTTGGCTGATCCGTTGAACCAAATCAACGCAGGTGAAGACCCGGCGCAACGGGAGGCAGCACTATGACATCCGTGAGCTGCGTGAATCACGAGCCCGAATGGCTGCTGCCATCCGAAGTCGCCGCGAAGTTCCGCGTCTCCCGCCAGCATGTTTACCGCCTCATCCGCCGCGGAGACCTCGCCGCCGTCTGGGTCGGGGGCACGCCTCGAATCCACCGAGACGAGCTTGCACGGTTCGTCGCGGAAGGCGGCCGGCGTCCGGGCCAGGAGGATCTCGAGGATCTCCCGGCATTCCGGCGCCGGCGGACTGCGGCAAGAAGGAGGTGATAGCGGAGATGGCTCGGGATAGGCGGACTGCTCGAGTCAACTTCTACCGGGCGTGCAAGCGTTTCAAGAGCGGCAAGGTCAAGTCTATCCAGTTCGTCGGGAAGATGCGGGACCTGCGCTTGATACTGGCAACAGTGGCATGCTCGCCAGAGCCGCCGGGGGCGGCGTAAACGAAAAGGGTCGAGCTGATGGTGCTCAGCCCGACCCCCCGGAGACCCAAGGCCCACAACATCTTGTGTCTCTATCGCTAGTTTACCACTAGCGGCTGGGGCGCGTCAAGGAGGTGAAGAAAGTGAGCGGTGGGGCGGTAGCCAAGCTGAGAGAGGTGCAGGAAACGAAAGACGCGACATTTGCGGCGGCTGCGAGGATCATCGAAGCGTAC
>JBLNCC010000078.1:0-27922 GCA_050260395.1 Betaproteobacteria bacterium | reverse complement strand
GGTCAGTTCGCCGCCGCTTCCGTGCTCGTCGCGATCCCGGCACTGGCGTTGTTCTTATACTCCTCGAAGTGGCTGGTGTCCGGCATGACGCTCGGCGGGGTTAAGGGGTAGGGACCACGGCTCAAAGAAGGATTGTTGAATGATTTGTTGAATAGTTCTTAGGAGCGTCGGAGAACGAATTCTCCGGCATGTCTCGTGCGGAGGTGGTGTTGGGGGTCGCGCTGAGCGGCGTGGTTAGCGAACTGTTTTGTGCTGGCGTCTGTGGCGTGTGTGGACTGTTTTCTCGAATTACGCTGCCTTGGGAGTGCGCTACGCACGGCTCTGCAAGACGGCACAGGGGGTAAGCAACAAATGGCAAGAGTTTACCTGGAGCATGTGACCAAGAAGTTCGGTAATGTCGTCGCGGTGAACGACGCCACGCTCGAGATCAAGGACAAGGAGTTTCTGATTCTAGTTGGCCCGTCCGGGTGCGGCAAGTCTACTACGCTCCGGATGGTGGCAGGCCTCGAGGAGGTCACCGAAGGGAACATCTACATCGGCGACACGATCGTGAACGACATCCCGCCGAAGGACCGCGATATCGCGATGGTCTTCCAGAACTACGCCTTGTATCCCCACATGGATGTGTACAACAACATGGCCTTCGGCCTTAAGCTCCGCAAGTTCCCGCGCGCGGAGATCGACAAGCGGGTCAAGGAAGCCGCGGCGATCCTCGGCATCGAGAACCTATTGAAGAGAAAGCCCAAGGAGCTTTCGGGAGGCCAGAGACAAAGGGTGGCGCTGGGAAGGGCGATCGTGCGCGAGCCGAAGGTGTTCCTCATGGACGAGCCTCTTTCCAACCTCGACGCGAAACTCCGCGTCCAGATGAGGGCGGAACTCGCGAAGCTTCACAACAGGCTCCAGACGACGATCATCTACGTTACCCACGACCAGACGGAAGCCATGACCATGGGCGACCGCATAGTCGTCATGAGAGACGGCTTCATCCAGCAAGTGGGCGCGCCGATGGAGATCTACGATCATCCCGACAACGTCTTTGTTGCGGGGTTCATCGGAAGCCCGGCGATGAACTTCCTGGATGCTGTCATCCTGAGAGAGGACGGGGAACTCTGGGTCGATGCCAAGAGCTTCAAGGTGAAGCTGCCCCCGACGAGGTTTGAGACGGTCGGGGAGTATATCGGCAAAGAGGTCATTTTCGGAATCAGGCCCGAGGACATCGACGACAGAGACTTCGTTCCCGATGCGCCGGCTGACAGGATAGTAACGGCCGATATCGATGTGACCGAGCCGATGGGCTCCGAGGTATACCTCTACGCAACCGTCGGGCCCCACTCATTCATAGCTAGGGTGGATGCGCGCACGACGGCAAGGGACGGGTCGTCCCACGAGCTTGTGTTCAATACCGACAAAGCTCACTTGTTCGATAAGAGTACGCAAAAGGCCATCAGGTAACCTGGCGCAGCCTCGCGCCCAGCGTTCCCATGGCGAGAGCGATTGTGCCTGGGGATAGTTGGGGAGAATATCTCCAGCTATCCTCTTTTTCATGGTAGATGTGGTTTTGGTCAAGGAGGGCAATGAGGTGACAACCGACGTAAACGATTCTGAACATGGCGACGTTGAAGGCAGGGCCGTTCTCGACAGCGTCGAACGCATGGCTCGGCTGGATCCAGGCGGGATGCTGAAAACAGTGAGCGACCTCCCCCAACAAATCCGGGACGCGCAGAACATCGCACGGCGGGTGGACCTCCCGGCGGGTTTCTCCGGGGCGCGCTGTGTCGTCGCGGCGGGGCTGGGCGGATCGGCCATCGGCGGAGACGTTGTTCGCGAACTGGTTGCCGGCGAGCTCAGGGTGCCGATGGTGGTCGTGCGGGACTACGATCTCCCCGCGTTCGTGGACAGGGACACCTTAGTATTCGTGTCGAGTTACTCGGGGAATACGGAGGAGACGTTGAGCGCGTACGGCATCGCGCGTGAGCGGTGTGCCCGGATAGTGTGTATCACGAGTGGAGGGCGCCTTGCGGAGCTTGGGGCGCGCGACGGAGTGCCCGTGGTTACTATCCCGGCGGGGCTTCCGCCTCGAACCGCATTAGGGTACATGTTCGTTCCCATGTTGGTCGCCCTCGCACGGCTCGGGTATGTGAGAGAGGCCGCCGAGGGCTTTGACGAGGCGGAGCTCATTCTTCGTGACCTCGCGCTCGTGCTGGGGCCGGAGTCGCCTACCTCGGTCAACCAGGCGAAGCGGCTGGCGCTCGCGATGTACGGCAAGATCCCGCTTATTTACGGAGCGTCCGGGATTACTGCCGCAGCGGCGCTGAGGTGGAAGACCCAGATCAACGAGAACAGCAAAACCCATGCTTTCTGGAACGCATTCCCAGAGCTGAACCACAACGAGACCGTTGGATGGGGAGCGAGGAAGGACATCGCGGGCGCTTTGCAGGTTGTGCTGCTCAGAGACAAGGGAGACCACCCTAGAGTGCAGCGAAGGATGGAGATAACCGCAACGCTGATGGGCAACGCAGCCGGCATAGACGAGGTTCACAGCCTCGGAAGGTCGAGAATAGCGAGGCTGCTATCTTTGGTGTACGTCGGTGACTTCGCCAGTATTTACCTGGCCTTCCTCTATGGTGTAGACCCTAAACCCGTGAAGGTGATAGACTATCTCAAGGGTGAGCTCGCCAGGGGCTGACCCCTCCGGGTTCGTTCCCGGGAGGATGCACGGGCGGTGGGCTCGAGAGCCCGTGGAGAGGAGATGTGGGAGTAAAAGATGGCTGAACCTCTCGTCGTTGGGGTAGATTTGGGAGGCACGAAGGTTGCGACGGCCGTCGCTCGCTCCGACGCCACCATCGTTTCGCGAGTAACGAGGCAGACATTGCCCGAGCGCGGGGTGGATGCCGTGGTCGCTACCATAACGGATTCGGTCCGCGAGGCCGTCGAAGGAGCCGGTGTGACGCTCGATCATGTAGCGGGGGTGGGAGTCGGAAGCCCGGGCCCGCTCAATCCCGAGAGCGGCGTCGTGATGTTCGCACCCAACCTCAAGTGGCACGATGTGCCGCTCGCGGCGTTGATGAGACAAGCACTGGGAGTGCCCGTGTATCTCGAGAACGACGCAAACCTCGCCGCACTTGGTGAAGCCCGCTACGGCGCGGGTCGCGGCTCGAAGAACATGATCTACATCACGGTTAGCACGGGCATCGGCGGGGGGCTCATTCTGGGCGGGCAGATCTACAATGGTTCCTCGTTCGTGGCAGGTGAGGTGGGTCACATGACCATTACGGACGAGGACGGGAGTCCGCGGTGCGGGTGCGGAAATTACGGCTGCCTTGAGGCCCTGGCGTCAGGCCCCGCCATCGCGCGGATGGCCCGTGAGCTCATACGCCACGGCGAGGAGACGATGATACTTGACCTCGTCCACGGGGATATCGAGCTCGTAACCTCAGAGGTTGTTGGCAGGGCCGCGCTGGCCGGCGACGCCGCAGCCATCGCAATCCTGGGCAAGGCTGCGGACTATCTCGGGATAGGGATCGCGAATCTCGTCAACATCCTCAATCCCGATACGGTGGTAATAGGAGGAGGAGTCTCCAAGGTGGGGGAGATACTCCTCAAGCCGGTTCGCAAGGTAGTGGCCGAGCGCGCGCTCAAGTCGGCGTTCGAAGCGGTGAAGATAGTCCAGGCGGAGCTCGGTCAAGACGCAGGGGTGGTAGGCGCCGTATGTCTCGTCCTGTGGAAGCTGGGGATGCCCATTGACGGGAATGCGGCCTGTTCGCTGAGCTAGCCCTGATGTCCCCGGCAGGCGCCCGCGGCTCGCGCCGTGCCGAACTCATATCTCGCCCTGGGAGTCCGCATTACACGATGCATGCCTGAATATGTTCATTAGGGGCGGAGCGCCACTCTCAAGCGGAGATGGGGGGCATGTGTGCGATGCGGCGTACCTTACTGGCTGTGGCGGCTCTTATCGTGACGGCGCTTATAGCTGCGGGGTCGGGCGGCCTCGTTGGTCGCGCGGCGCTGGCTGAGCCACTCGTCGTTCTCGAAATGGACGATCCCGCGGGCGACGATTACGGGCCCGGCACGTACGTGTATCCCACGCACAAGGCTTTCGTGCCTGGTCTTTTCGATCTCACGCATTTCAAGGTGAGTCACGATGCGGAGTACGTCTATTTCGACGCCACGTTCCGAGAGGTTACGAACCCCTGGAATGCACCAGAGGGGTTCAGCCATCAGCTTATCAACATATATATCGACACGACGCCTGGAGCTGGGCGAACGGACACGCTTCGGAAAGGGGCTCTTGTCGCCTTCGAAAGGAGGCACGCCTGGGACCTGTTCATCAAGGCACTCGGCTGGGGCGGGTGCAGGGTCTTTACGGCGCAGGATACCGCGGAGGCCAGGGGGATATCCGATGGGCTCTCCGCGAACGTGCTGGCGGACGGCAAGACCGTGAGGATCGCCGTGCCGAAAGCCATCATAGGCGAGCCGGGCAAGGGCTGGGGATACTACGTGCTCGTCGGTTCGCAAGACGCGTTCGGCGATGACGACTTCCGCCCGGTGATGGAGAAGGCCGGCTCCTGGACGTTCGGTGGTGGCACCGACCTCGACATAGATCCCAACGTCATCGACATGCTTGCGCCTGCCCGGGGGCGGAGTTCTCAGGAACGGCTTCTCGGGTCGTATAACGCGGAGAAGGGAACGCTTGCGGTGCTCACGCCCGTCTTTGCGGGTGTTGCCGGCGGACGGGCGACATCTCCGGCTGCTGTCGCGGCAAGTGTCATCGTCGTCGTGGCCGCCGGGTTGGCGGTTTGGTGGATGAGACGCCGCAGGCCGACGTCGCCGCCGCGTGCGTGAGGATGGCGCTCATCTTTCGCGGAGGGTCGGAATGGGCACAAGGGAACTCGTGTTTGGAGCTTTGCTTGTAGCGCTGGCGCTGATCATCCCGTTGGCATTCGGCGGATTCCTGGGCGTCGTTGTGCCTCCGTTTTCAGCGACGTTGGCATCCCACGTTCCGGTGATGATTTCCATGCTCCTAGGCCCCTGGGCGGCTGTACTGGTGGGCTTCGGTTCCGCCTTGGGCTTTCTTGTCAAGCTGGGGCCCGTGATCGCCGCCAGGGCCGCCATGCACGCGGTATTTGCCGGGGCCGGGGCGGTCTTCGTGAAGAGGGGCATGCCGTTTTGGAAGGCGCTCCTGTGGACGCTCCCGGTCCACGCCTTCACGGAGGCCCTCATAGTGCTGCCTTTTGGCTTTACGCTGGAGAGGGCCGGAGTCGTGGTCGGCCTTGGCACCGCTCTCCACCATCTCGTCGACGCCGGGATAGCCCTTGCCGTTGTGAGAGCCGTGGGGCTAGCCCAGCGATCTCTCGGTAAGACAAGCTAGCGCCGGCAAGAGCCGAAGATCGAGGGAAACGCCGGGTCCTGCCGGCGGACATGTGTCCCGATCTCGCCGACCATCTGGAAGAAAACGTTTCCCTGTATGAGCTGTTGAGGACGAGGTACGGGCTTGTGCCTGCCCGGGCCATCGAGAACTACACCGCCATCGTGTTGGACCCGTATGATGCGAGGCTTCTGGAAGTGCCTGAAGGGTCGCCGGCGCTCTTTGCGGAGCGTATGACCTATCTTGCGGACAACAAGGCTCTTGAATACGTTGTCTCTATCCTCCGCGCGGACAGGTACACGCCGAGCGTGGATCTGCAGGGCTAGCCTTTGCTGGTTCAAGACAGAGCGCAGCGGCGAGAAGGCGGTCCGGCGTCCGGAGCCCAGGGCGCGCCTGTCGAAAGCCCCTCCTGGTTGGGGGAGCTGCAGGGGGCCACGAGTGGGCGGGGTCGTTCGTCGTGACCGCCACCGCGCAGGACGAAGCCGAATGGACGTGGGGGCCGATCAGCCACGGGGCGAAAGGGTGTTTATGATTCTAGATGTGCCATACTGTGCCACGTCCCCGCCAACATCATGAGGACGGCCATGACGAGGTCAGCGCGGGCGGGGACGCCGTGCCCGGGTTCGGTGTCGCCGAGGCGTTTGGATGCAGGGAACTCGGCGCGCGTAAACAGGCTGTCTTCGAGGAGTACGGCGCACGGCGCGCGAGTGCGAAGGTGACCCGCGCTCGGATCCGGTTGGGCGCCCGGCTGCCTCACGAACCGGAGCGGGGTGTGGTGCCCGCCGGGAAAGGGTCGGACGCCTGTGCGCGGGCGGACGCGTGTGCCAAGACGCGCCCGTACACCTCGAGGGTTTGGCGCGCCATCGCGCCCGCGCTGAAGAGAGCCTCGAAGCGGGCGCGCCCCCGCGCGCCCATCTCCTGCCTCTTCTCGGGGTCGCGGGCGAGGGCGAGGATCGCTGAGGCCAGGGCATAATCGTCTCTTGGGGGGACGAGCAATCCGGTTTCGCCGTGGACCACCGCTTCCGGAATACCCCCGACGGCCGTGGCCACCACCGGCTTCGCCCTGGCCATGGCCTCCAAAATGGCCATTCCGAGCGCCTCCTGGAATGACGGGAGAGCGAAGATGTCCATCGACTCCAAAGCGTCGCCGGGATCTGCGAGGGCGCCGGTGAACACGACTTTGTCACGGACACCAAGGCCGATGGCCAGCCGTTCAAGGTCCCGCCTCATCCTTCCGTCTCCCACAACCAGCAAGACCGCGCCCGGGCACTCGCGACGGATACGAGCGAGCGAGGATATGAGATGAGCCGTGCCCTTCCGACGCTCGAGGCGTGACACCGTTCCGATGACGACGGCGTCTTCTCGAAAACCAAGGCGTTCTCGGAGCTCGCGCCGCAGGGAAGGCACGGAGGGCGCCGGGGGGGCGACGCCGTTCCGTATCACCGTGAGCCGATCCTTCCTGAACCCGTACCTCTGGGCCACCCGTCGTTCCGCCTCGGAGACGCAGATGACCTCGTCAACGATGCGGTTGGCGAGGAAGCCGCTTATGACGTAGCTTGCCGCGTCGGGATAGCCGTGAATCGTGAAGACGATCGGGATGTCCGGTGCCGCGAGGCGTGCCGCGATGGCGCATTCTATCCCGCAGTGGACGTGAACGAGCCGGGGCCGGAACTTGCTCATCAGCTCTCGGAAAGCCGCGGCGTGCGCCCGGAGCGCGTGTCGCACGCCCAATCCCAGGCTCAGGGGGGGTACGGTGCGGTAAGGTACCCCGAGGTCGTGGAAGAGCCGGAGTGCGTCTCCGTTGGGCGCAAGGAGGCAGGGGGCCACCTCGCGACGAAGCGCGCTGACCAGGGTGAGGAGATGTTTCTCGGTGCCCCCGAGGTTTGCGAACGGAAGCTCATAGAGCACGGCAAGTTTACCCTGTGTTTCGATGCTGCCTCCCCCCGATTGTCTATCCCGCTGGTCGTCTGCCCACCAAAAGGAACGGCCTGCCTCCGGATGCACGCCGGGATCTCGCGCCATCGTTCTAGGTAGATCACCACAAGTTCGCGCTACTTTTCAGTGCGCAAGTCCTGCCCAGGGTCGCCGGTGTTGCCTCCGGGGACAGCGCGCTTGCGGCGCGCCTCGTTCGAATTCGGCACGCAGGCTGGCCAAATCCTCGACGCCCCGTCGTGCAAGCACCGGCGACCCTAACACCCTCAAGAAAAGAGGCGAAAACTTATGGCAGAGACCGTTGAACTTTCCCACATTATGCTACCTCAGCCGGATTGGAGCTCGCAAAGTCGTCGCTGGGGTCGCCCAAATTGGCAGCTGCTGGGGAAGTTCAACAGTCTCATGGCACCATACCTAGATTGTACCACGAGATTCGCGTTTAGCAACGTACACTGTTGGTTAGGGAAACCGCGGAGACCTCACGCACGCATGTTCCGCGAGGGGGATCTCAAGACCGTTCTTTTGCGTTACAATAAAACGAGAGGAAGTCAGCTTGCATCCAGGCGACTGCTCAAACGCCGCAGGTCTGCGTCGGCTCTGGGCGGGCGCGAGGCATACGCGACGCGGTCGGTGCCGTGCCCAGGCCGGACGGCGCGTGAGGTTCGCTGGGTCTCCGGCACCCTGTCCGCGGGTGCGGGACCTGCAGCGGTGCCGTCGAGACGCGGACGGGCGGTGCGGGAGCCTGTGGCGCCAGATTCAGGGAGGTAGGGGCGGGATGATAAGCCGGGCGAAGAAGCTCGAGGCGCTTCAGAACTTCACCATGATGGTTGGAGGCGACCCCGCGTTTGCCTATCTCATGGGATTCTTGACTGGGCAGGTAGACCGCGTTCACTTCGTCCAGGACCCCGCGGGCGCAGACATCGCCGTCAGGCTGTCGCAAGGAAGGCTCACGGTTTGGCCTGCCGAGCCGTTTCGTGCAACCGTGGGCGGGGTGATCATCCCGAATCCAATGGCTTTTGTGGCGGCGGCAAGCAGGAGCGACAGACAGATCTGCGTTTCGTTGAATTTCGAGAGACAAGACGAGGCTTTGTGGTATCGGGAGGTGCTCGTTCCCGACGTGTCGCATGTCAAAGGTCCGTCGGAGGCGGCCGAGGAAGAGGCAAAGGCGCTGCGTGCGGAGATGGACCGAGCGCTCGACATATACTCCGAGTGCAAGCGGATGCTCGAGAAGGACGAAGAGGGGCGCAAGAAGGAGCTCGACTACTACATGAAAGTCGCCCAAGAGCAGATGAGACAGCTCAGCAGCAAGCTGGAAGAAGTGAACGCGGAGCTTCGGCGTTTGGCTGCCAAGTGAAGGGCGGCGTGCGATAGGTGCGTGGTGCCGGCGCTGCCTGCTCCACCGAAGCTCCCCTGCTGCAAGCAACGCGTCCTCTCGTCCGCGGGGATCTCGGGGATAAGGCGGTCCTCATCGAGAGCTTCCGAAGTGCTACCGGTCTTTCACAAGGAGGGACCTGGGAACCTCTGGCGAACTAGTCCGTGGGCGATGCCACGATTGCGTGAGATGGAAGGCGGGGGAGGATGTCCGTGGAGGCGAGCACGACGGGATTCATCGATGGGACCGGTGGGGTCAAGCTGTTTTACCAGTGCTGGCTGCCTGAGGCGGGCGAGCGGCAGCCGCGAGCCGCCGTGGTGATCACGCACGGCGGTGCGGAGCACTCGGGGCGCTACCAAAACGTGGTGGGCTTCCTGGTGCCACAGGGCTACGCTATCTGGGGGCTTGACAACCGGGGACATGGAAGGTCCGAGGGCAGACGCGGGCACGTGGACGCGTACAACCAGCTTGTGGATGACCTTGCGTTATTTTGCCGTTTCGTGCGGGAGAGAACGCCTGGCGGGGCGAAGGTGTTCCTCTTGGGCCACAGCATCGGAGGGCTTACTGCGCTGTCTTATGCCGTGAAATACGGAGTGCGCGACAAGTCATGCCCGATCGACGGCGTGATCGTTTCCGGACCGTGCCTGGCCCTCTCCATGAAAGTACCAAGGCTCAAAGAGGCTTTCGGGCGGGCGGCGGCATGCCTCTTCCCGAAGACGACCGTGGACGCGGGGATCCCGGCCCAAGCCATATCGCGAGACCCTGCCGTGGTTGCGGCATATGTGAGCGACCCGCTGAGATACCCCCGCATCACGCTGCGTTTCTATGTAGAGTTGGCGAAGCAGATGAAGAAGACCATGGCCGCCGCACCGTTCGTGCAACTCCCGTGCCTCATCCTTCAAGGGGGCAAGGACGCCTTAGTCTCTCCGTACGCCACAAGGCGTTTCTACTCGGCCATGACCTGCCGAGACCGGGAACTGCGAATTTACCCTGACAGCTTCCACGAGCTTTTCAACGACCTCAATCGCGAAGAGGTGCTGGCAGACGTCTCGGATTGGCTCGTGCGGCACGGCGCCTGACGACCCCGCGGACCCTGACCCTGGCCTGCGGTTCAGGTGCTTGCGTCGGGCACAATAAGCAGCGGAGTGATCGCCTGTGGCCGCAATCGGAATGATCATCGCTCTTCTTCTATTCATCTTGGGCCTCGCGGGGGCGGTGCTGCCGATCCTGCCCGGGGCTCCACTAGTGTGGCTCGGGATGCTGGTGTATGGTCTATTCACGGGCTTTGCCAAGCTGACAGCGGGGTTCTATGTGTGGCAGGGAGTCGCGGTCGCCGTGACATTGCTCATCGACTACGCTGCAACAGCGTACGGGACTCGGCGGTATGGCGGGTCGTCCGCGGCCATCTACGGCAGCCTTGCGGGGCTCCTGATAGGCCCGTTCATCCTCGGCCCGATCGGTTTCGTCATCGGGCCCTTTGCGGGAGCGCTCACGGGCGAGCTCGTGACAGGAAAGCGCTTGCAAGGTGCCTTTAGGGCAGCTTTTGGGACTCTCATCGGCATGATCGGCGGCACCGTGCTCAAAGTCGCGGTGGAAGTGATCATGATCGTGTGGTTCTTTGTGGTAGCGCTTAGTGCCTGACTATGAAGCCATTGGTTTTCTCTCCTGTTCCGGTGCCTCGGGCTGCCGGTGATTGCACGAGGGATGTGCACACGCGACCATTTGCCGGACGGGCCGGGGTCTTCGCGAGGCGCGGCCCGTGTGGGCCGCCGTCCACGAGTACAACACCGGCAATCTTGCACAAAGCGCGTGTGCTCCCGGGAACCGGCGATTAGCCGTGGCGATCTACTTCTAGTAGGTAGGTGTGACCGGCACGGCCGCCTCGGCACGCACAACGCACGGGCGGCTGTGCCTGGGAGACACTATCGGTTCGCGGCGGTCCGCTCTTGCGGCTCCGGTAACGGCCCTGGTGTGCTGCGCCAGTAATGCATGATGAAAACCCCGAAGACGCTCACCATCGAGCCGAGCACACCCGCTATCGCGACGTTGAGGAGCTTTCTCGGCCCCGAAGGCCTGGTGGGCAGGGTCGCCGGCGCGACGACGCCGACGGCGGCTTGGACTATCGCCTTTGCGTCCTGTCCCTCAAGGTTCTGCAACTCGCCTGCGAGCTCAATTGACCGCGACTGGGCGTTGTTGAGGGCGCTTTCCAGCGCTTCTTCGACGGCCTTTTGCCTCACCAGCTCGCCCTTCAATCTCGATATGTCTGCTTCGAGCGTGGGTATCGCCTCGCGAGTCGCTTCGAGGCGCGCTTGGATGTCGGCAAGGTCGGCGCGTTTGCGCGAGACTTCCTCGAGCAAGGATGTGTATGCGGGATTGACCTGGGTCATTGTGTACGCTGCACTTCCAGGCGATTGCGGCGTGCCCGCCGCGCCGGAGGACCAACCGAGCTGAACCGTGTGGGGAATTGCAACGAGCTGTTGCTCAAGCACCTTGAGGGCCTCCGACGCGGCTCGTGCCTCGCTGGTGAGTTGGTCAGACTCCCACCGGTAATTCGCAAGCGCCGCGGTCTTCGCGTTGATCTCCTCTGTGATGAGGTCGCTGCCGCCGGATTCCTGCACGAGCTTCTCGACCTTCTCGACCTTCTCTAAGGCAATCGCTTCTTGGTCGGCTAGCGCCTTGGAGATCGTCTGCTTGCGCGAGGCAAGCCGGGAAGCCACAAGTTCAGACAAGTACTGCTTATATGACTCGATGACGGCCTTTGCAAGAGCCTGTGCATCCTCTGGAACGGAATCCCTCACCGTTATCTCCACCAGCCTGTCACCCTTTCCGGCATCTCCCACGACCTTCGCCGTGACTTTATCCGCGAGCGCTGCCGCAGTGAGGGAACCGTTCCCCAATGATCGGGCGGCCTTCTCAAGAATGGCCGGATCCTGCAAGAGCCTCATCTGTGCCTGTGGGGTGCCTCCAAGGATGCTGGTAATGACGGGATCTTCGAGACTCTCCTGCACCTCCTGAGGAAGGCTCACTGTGAACATCACGCTAGACTCGTACACCGGGTCCAACAAGAAGAAGCTTACAAGCCCAGCCGAAACCATGGCACAGAGAGTCACCGCGAGAATGACCCATCTTCCATGCCATAGGACTTCAATGTATTGCTTGAGGTCTATTTCGTCTACATACGCATTGTCTTGCTCCATGCCTTGTGCCACACTGAGTTTCGCCCACACACGAGGCGAGAGCGGCGTAGCTGTCTCTCCTTTCCTGCGGAGTCGGGGAATCCGGACACTGTGAGAGCGCCCTGACCTAGTCACTCATTCGCGCCGCGAGGAGGAATTCCTTCCTCCATGGCGCAACGGCCCGTCATAAGTTCTCGCTCTCCCGGTCGCTCGCGCTTGTTCGGCTGGAACAAGCTGTCAAAACGCGACGCGCCCTGTGACCATCACCCTGCTTGCCACAGCGAGCGTATCATCGAACGCGAGGGCGACGTCCGTGGATACCCGGCCCATCCGGAGCCCGACGTCTGCGGTTGCGCTAGGGCCTCCGTTGGGAGACAAGTAGAGGTATCCTGTCCCCACTAACCCGGGCGTGGCCTCAAACTGGGCCCCCAAGCCAACGCGCCACGGCGCCGCATATGGGGCGACATCTACCATTGTCAACAGGTCCCCCCCGCCCCCTGATGACTCGAACGAGACCCTGAGGGCGCGGAATATGTTCAGCGACCGTCTCATTTCCAGGGCCATTGCGAAACAAGGCGAGACTCTCTCATCTCGGCTCCATGGTCGAGTCGTTCCGTCGGAGGTAATCGAGCCTTGCCATGCCATCACACCCGCTGCGTTCATCAACCCGGCCTCCGCAGCGATTTCCCTGGCGGGGTTTGCAGCGACCTGGGCTCTCAGCGCGAGGTCTACAGCGTAGCCGCGCCCACGTGCCAGAAGGGTTGCGCCCTCGGTTGACCGGCCGAAGAGGCGATCCTCGAGCGACCCATCGAGCAGGTGGGCCCTTGCGCCCAAGGACAGATTCCCCATGGGAACTCCCGCCTCTACGACCCAGGCATTGACCGTGCGGATCTCGCCGGCCCGCTCTCCATTCTCCGACCAGCCTAGCGCCAAACCTGTCTCGGTTCTGACGAGTCCCAGTCTCAGTGGGCCGGCGCCGGGCACGACGAGATCTCTGGCGCCCCATGCGCGGCTCAGCCCAGCGAGGAACCGGTAATCGCCGGCGGACTCTCCCCGTATCAGCTCGAGACCGCGAGACCACGATATTCCTTTCGTTCCCTCTGGGACCCAGGCGCCCGCCGAGAAAACGAGCGTTCCCGGCGTGTCAGCCCCGGAGAGCTCACCAGGCCATACGGCCACTGGTCCGCCGACCAATTCCGGCGCGCTGAGAGGCAAATACCACGCGCCCGTCAGGGTTCCCGTCAACAACTCGCCGGGGACCGGCGTGGTTTCTGCGTGGCAAGGTACGGACCCTAGAGCTATGATAATCGTGAGCACGACGAGCCGTCGCACGCTCTCACTCCTCTCGGCGCCTCCACGCCTCCGACCGGAACGTTACTTCGCTAGTGCCTGCGCTGCCGTCGGAACGACAGCCTCGTCATTGACCCCAGACAAACTTGAGCGACAAACGCACGCTTGCTTCGAATGCCTCCGCCGAAGGCACGTGACCCGCGTTTCGCACTCTTTCGACGACGGTTGCGAACACGAGAGCGCAGTGGGGAGCGCCAGGGGCAGCGCGTAGGGCCGAGCCCAATTGGCCTGTGGCCCACACTCCGAGACTGGCGCGGGTCTCGACCGTGCCCGCGAGGAACTCGCGGTTCACGCCCTCCGAGGAGCTCCATGCATGTCCGAGGACGCCCTCACCATGCCGCTCGTATCCGAGCCTGCCTGTGACCTCGATGTTCCGACACGGCCCGATGGCGTCATCAAAGCCTACGCTGCGGCTGACGAAGAGATAAAGAGCGTCCGCGTCCGGGCCGAGCGGGTGCCCGATAGGCTTGTCCTCTCCGACTACGTAGGTATTCTCCGGGTTCTTGTGGGAATACACGTAGTTGTTGATCCTCACATATTCCATGGCCACGCGGCACGGGTTGGCCTGATGAGGCACCTCTATATGGACGCCCGCGAGTCCGCCCACCATGTACGGAACCCGGCCCCGCGCGCTTGGCGCCCACGGGAAGTCGTCCGCCATGAACTCCCCGTATAGCTTGACACCACGAGTCACATCAAGACTCGCGTCGACCGCCGCGAGGACGTTTGACCACCAGTCCTGAGTCCTCTCATCCTGCATGCTGAGGTGCTGGGCCAGAAAGTAAGGGCATCCAGGAATGAGATGGTAGGGTTGAAGGTGAAACCCCGAAGAAACGGAGCAGGCTTCCGATATACCCACCTCCACGCCGCCAAGCCGTCCCGCGATGCGGTGTGCGAGGAGCCATTTACCTTTCGACGCGTCCCGCGCCGCGGCGAGTTGCTCATAGCGAAGGCGCTCGTCTGAGACCAAAAAGGATACTCCATCGAGCGGGGTTGAGCCGGAGAGAAGCAGCGACCCCGAGAGCCCTGGGCCCCATTGCCAGGCCTGTCGTCCCACTGTGATGGTGTTGCCAGGCAGCCACCTGTCCAACACGCCGGCAACAGTGACGCTCGCCTTGTCAAGCGAAAGACGCAGCTCATCGTCTATGGAATCCCATTCTGCCCCGATCCCGAGCGACGCAGCTTGAAAGAAAGCCGGCGGGCTCGCAGCGGCGCCCGCCCCCATGCTGTACAAACCTGCCGCTGCAGCAACAAGGGCCGCGAGGAGATATGGAGTGGCCGCGCGAGTCAGGCACGGATGCCAGCGCCCTCTTGGCCTCAGCCGCCCCGCGTCCCTGTGTAGGTTCTTAGGCCTCCTCTTGGGGCTTCGTTCAAGCCCTGCGTCCATGTGAAGCCATCCTCTCTGTCCAGGGCTAAGCACCTGTCTCCCCGAATAGGAACCACTTTCTCCGTACATACTCTTCCGGGTCTTCGATCTGCACCGTTTCCGCGTGAACGATCGCATGCGGGACGTCGCGCACAGCGCGCAAGGCGGCTTCGCGTCCCACGAGCCTCGACGCGGCCGCAAATGCCAGGTCAAGCCTGCAGGGCCGGTCCTCCGGTGAGTGTCCGTCGCTTGCTATGACATGGGCAAGCCCATGTCTAAGAAGGGTCTCCGCCACTTGCCGGACGGACTTGCCGAACGCGCCGGCAAGGCTTCCGGCGTTCACTTGGCCCATGGCGCCTGCCCGAACCAACTGGTACATGCGGTTCGGGTCAGTCGCGACCTCAACGCATCGCTCGGGGTGAGCGATCACCGGGACATAGCCCGCACTGGACAGGTCGAACACGGCTTTCTCGGCGTACGTGGGAATCTGCTGAAACGGCAGCTCGACGAGGACGTACTTTCCAGCATCCCCGATGGTCAGTGCTTCTCCGCGATTTAGGAGTTCCAAGACCCGGGGATGCACCGCGATCTCCATCCCCGGCAAGACCCTCACGGACAAGCCCGAGGACTCGAACACGGCGTTGAGAGCGGCAACGCTGCTTCGGATGGTGCTGGCCACACCCTGCCACCGGCGCCCCGCGAAATCGGCGTGAGGCGTTGCGACCACGAGCACAGTGCCGCGCTCCTGTGCTGCCTTTGCCATGGCGAGGGCCTCATCCCTGCTCTTGGCGCCGTCGTCCACCCCAGGGAGGATATGTGTGTGGATGTCGATGGCGCCCGGAACAGTGCTCTCACGGCTCAACCGGTTCTCACCTGCCACCGGTGGCTTCTCCATTCGAGACGGCCACGGCTTCTTTGCCCGAAAGTTCGGAGCCGGAATCACCCTCGTAATAGTAGTAATGGTAATAGCCGTACCCTCGACCTGGCTTGACTTGATTCAGCACCACTCCGAGAAGCCTCGAACGCGCGCCGGAAAGCAGCTGCTTAGTCCTTTGGGCTGCATCTCTCGACGTCACTCCGAGCCTGATGGTCAGAATCACGCCGTCAAGCCGGGGCGCGAGAAGGATAGCGTCAGTCACGGCCATCACTGGCGGCGCGTCGTATATCACAAAGTCCGCCTCCGACGCGAACGCGTCGATGAGTGCGCCCATCGTGCTTGACCCAAGGAGCTCCGCAGGGTTGGGAGGAATGGGCCCGCTCGTGACCAGCCGCAAACCGGGAACAAACGTGTCCTGGTAGACGTCAGGCACGACCCCCCTGACAAGGGCTGTCGTCAGCCCCACGGCGTTCGGGAGGGAGAAAAGCTCGTGCTGAACGGGCTTGCGCATGTCAGCGTCGACGAGCACCACCTGTTTTCCGCCCTGAGCTATCGAGATCGCAAGATTGGCTGCCACCGTGCTCTTGCCCTCGGACGGCCCAGGGCTCGTTATCAGGAGAGAACGCACAGGTCTGTCAGGCGACACGAATTCGAGGTTCGTTCGAAAAGTTCGAAAAGCCTCTGATACAGGAGACCTCGGGTCGTGGTAAACGATGAGGCTCCTGTGGCGGTTCCTAGATTGTGGCAATTCAGGAAAACCCTCCCCTCACGCAGGGCCACCACGTCAACGGCGGCGGAGCAGTAAGGCCTAGGACGCTGTGGATTCGGCCCGACCTGACTGCTCGCTTTTGGAGCGCCTGCGGCGGAACCTCCGCATATCGGGCACCACACCGAGCACGGGCAGCTCCAGGAGCCGTTCGACCTCTTCCTGGGTTTTGAAGGACGTGTCCACGTATTCCATGACAAACGCGACACTCACTGCGACGAAAAGACCGAGGAACGCGGCGATAGCCGTGTTCAGCAGCTTCCTCGGCTTGATGGGCATCTCGGGAACGACCGCGCTATCTATCACGTAGACGTCCGACACTTTCATGGCCTCCGTGATCCGCATTTCCTCGTATTTCGTGCGCAGCATCACGTAGATTTCTTCATCCACACGCTGCTCTCTCATGAGGCGCGCAACGTCCATTTCCTTCTCGGGGATTGCCGCCAGCTTCGCCTCGGCGTCACGCAGCATCCCGCGAAGCGCGGCCTGTTTCGCCTCGAGCCCCACGATGCGAGATTCGTTCTCCACCAGTTGCGTGCGGAGTGCCTGATAGATGGGGTTAAGGGAGCTCGTCTGCGACCCGACCACATTCTCGACTTCTTGGCCGAGTTTGGCCTTTACGTCAGCGATCTGTGCCTTCAGACTGATGACAGCCGGGTGATTATCGGTGTATCGCTCGCGCGCTCCTGCAAGCTCAGTCTCAAGGTCCGACAGCCGCATCTTGTATTGCTGCACCAGCGGGTTATTCACAAGTGTGGTGGACGTGACGAGCGTCGGATCCGCCGACTGGAGGTTGCGCTCTATCTCCTGCCTCTCCGCCATGGCTGCGTTGAGCTCTACCTGCGCCGCGGCGAGTTCTTTCTCGATCTCGGCGATCTTGTCTATCTGAGCTTTCGTCTCTTCCGCCGGCTCCACAACCAGGCTGGACTTCTTGTATTGAAGGAGGGCGTCCTCGGCTTTCCGGAGCGCTTCCTCGGAGATCGAAAGCTGCTGTGCCACAAACTCCCTTGCGGCGCGGGCCGATTCCTGGTTCATCTTCTGGCTGTGTTCCTTGAAGACCTCGATCAGGGCATTTAGAAACGCGGCCGCCTTCTCGGCACTGTCTGATTCCACGGAGAGCTTTGCCACGTTCGTTCCCTGAACCTGCTGAACCGACAGGCTCTTCTGCCACAGGGCGACGTCCTCAGGGGACACGGGATCGTACCAGCCTAACCGCGTCAGGACTGACTCGACAATGGTTCGGCTTTTCAGGAATTCCATGTAGTTTCTGATGTCATTTCCCGAAGTGCCCATCATCTCCTCGACGAACGGCATCGTGCCCACCGCGCTGTCCGTTCTCACCATTATCGTGGCTGTCGCTTGGTAGATCTCGGTCATCCCGGCGCTGACCACGTACGCGGTCAAGGCGCTCGTGACAACAAGCGTAACTATAAGCCATTTCCTGCGGGCGAGCACTCTCAAGTATTCGAGGAGATCAACTTCCTGCTCGAGCTGGTCCATGGGGTTTCGTCATCTCTCCTTAAAGCCCTGCACCATGCTATGGTACGAGAATGTCCTTGATGAGCTTCAGACCGGATAGGAACGACAGCACTTTTCCCCAATCTATCTTCGAGGTGGCTGGGACGTACACGATGTCGCCGCCCAGCACGGGCGGGTTGTCCTCGGCTTTGCCAGCGAAGAACAGATCGTCCCGGCCGAGCACGATTTCTTCACCCGCCGCGACCTGGCCGTTCCTGAAGATGCACACAGACTCCAGCGCCGCACGCTCGGTGGGGCCTCCCGCGAGGGCCAGGGCGTCCATGAGCCGAGCGCCTTCGCGGATCGTGTAAACGCCGGGTTTGGCGACCTCGCCCACTACCACCACCTCGCGTTGGGCCTTGGGAACGAAGATGGTATCCTGGTCGGATACGATCCGATTGGAGGCGGGATCCGAACCTTTCAGGATCTTGTCCGCGTCGAGGAGGTACACTTGAACACCGTCTTCATCTGACGAGGACGCGTCCGTACGGCTCGTATGGGTTGTGAATGTCACTTGTGAGCGGTCCGCATCGTCTGTGAGACCTCCCGCCACCGCCAAGGCGTCGGCAACGGAGCTCCCTGCTTTCAAATAGTAAAGGCCGGGCTTCGCCACCTCGCCGACAACGTGTACCGCGATGGACCTTGGCACGTAGATGACTTCGCCCCCACATAGAATCCAGCAGGAAGCGTCCGCAGCCTTAGTGGGATGTCCCACGTCGAACTCGACGGCGCGCGGCGACCCGTCTGTCCCCTGCGTCGTGACCCTCACTGCACGGTCGTCGCCCAGTTGGGTGATACCTCCCGCCATCGCTAGCACCTCGAGAAGAGTCGTGCCTTCGCGTATCGGGTATACCCCGGGTTTTGCCACCTCCCCGAGCACTGAAACCTGGCGGACGTTCAAGGGGACGAACACTGTATCACCGTGATGAACGATGATGTCCCTGTCGAGGCTTTCAACGTCCACTTCCAGGACTTCGCCGGTGCCGTCCTGGGCTCGCCTCGTGAGCCTGACGGCGCTGTCGTCGGCCGTCTCGGTGACACCCCCTGCCATTGCAAGCACTTCGAGCAATGTCGTCCCATCGCGTATCTGGTACACGCCGGGCTTCACTACCTGGCCCATGACCGAGACCTCTCTCACGAGTTCGGGCACGAAGATGATATCGCCGTCCCGAAGGGAGATGTTCTGATCCTCGGCGCCCGCCATTATGGACCGCATATCAATGGTGTGCACCCTCGCGGTCTCGCCCTGTCGCGTGAGAGTGACCGCTGATGGGTCACCGTCCTCACTGACTCCCCCCGCTCGCGACATGGCGTCCATGAACCGGGCTGTGGCTCGGAGGCTGTAGGCCCCCGGCGCTTTCACCTTTCCGAGGACCATGACAGATATCGCCTTTGGGACGTAAAGGACGTCGCCGTTTCTGACGATGTAGTTTTCCTCGCCCCCGCCGGCGGCTTGGAGCTTGTCCAGGTCGACCGTACGGCGCACGTCGCCATCAGGGCCCTTACTGGTAAGGACCGCGCTCGTTGCATCACCTTCGGGCTTCACGCCGCCGGCAAGCGCCAGCACGTCGAGAACCCGCGTTTCCTTGTGAATCTCGTACGTGCCTGGGCGGCTCACTTCTCCGAGCACGGACACCTCTTGAATGAGTTCCGGGATGGAGATGATGTCCTGGTCTTGAAGAACGACGTTGTCCTCAGGTTTGGTACCGTTGAGTATCCCTTCGAGGTCGAGGACCCTCGCACTCATGGCTGCGGCGACATCCGCGTTCTTTGCGGGTGTCCGCGTGAGGGAGACCCGCGACGAGTCCGCGGCTTCCGTGGGCCCGCCGGCCTTGGCAACGGCGTCGACCAGGCGGCTGCCCGCGCGCAAGCGGTAAGCGCCGGGGGACTTCACCTGTCCGAGCACCTGCACCTCGATGGCCCTCGGCACGTAAACCATATCGCCGGGTTCCAGCTTGAAAGCCCCGCCCACGCTGCCACCTGGGCCGCCTTGGCTTGCTGTATCGCCAGAACCGCTCAAGTCTACCTCAAATACCTGGGTGGTTCCGCCCTTGCTCCGGCTGACCCGAACGCAAGTGATGTCGCCGTCGAGTCCCGGCCCTCCCGCCGCCGCGATGGCGTCGAAGACTTTGGTATCAGGGCCAATGGGGTACACGCCCGGCTTTTCAACCTCGCCCAGCACGGAGATGGTGCGCACGGCCTCTGGTATGTGGATTATGTCTCCGTCCGCGAGAAGGAGATTGTCCGCGCTGTCCGGAGCGAGAACGGCGGCCCTGAGATTCACCGTCCGCGCGCCGTCCGGTCGCGATACCGAGACCCTTCTGGGATCGCCATCGGGAAGCACGTCGCCGGCCTTTGCGATGGCATCAGCGAGACGGGCCCCGCGCTCGAGGTAATACGTGCCCGGCGCCCGGACCATTCCCATGATTTTAACAGCGAGGGCCTTGGGCACGAAAACCGTATCGCCATCAACAAGGACGCACGATGAAGACTCTGCCTCACCTGCAAGGATGGCCCGAAGGTCGATGGTGGTCGGCCCCGGGCCGAGACCGCGCGCGGCATCTGAAGACGTCGCAGATCCCGCCCTGTGTGTCACCCTGATACAGGTTACGTCGGCTTCAGGAGTCTCCCCTCCTGCTGCCGCGATGGCGTCTACGACACTGGGCGGCTCGGGAAAGCTGAACGTACCTGGGGAACGGACGCTTCCTATGACGTTCACGCGTACGAGCCGCGACTCACGCACCGACACTGTGACTCTAGGATTCTTAAGGTAATATGAGAGTTTTTCGGTGAGGACCTCCTGGAGCGCCGGCACAGTCAGCCCGGCCGCTGCGACTTCCTCTATGAGGCTTGTAAAAGATATCTTGCCGTCCTCCCTGACTCTCACCGTCGCGGACAGGTCTTCGTAACCCCAGACGGCTATGTCGAGCACGTCGCCAGCAGAGATGATGTAGCCCGCTAGCGATTCATGCCCGACCGGCGGGGCAACCTGGCCAGACGCGGACTGCGTGGGTGCCACCAGAAGCACGCAAGTGAGGACCGCGAGCACAATGGTCGGCAGCGCGGGCACGCCGAAAGATGAATGCAACCGTTTCATCATATCGCGTGAACACGTCACCCTTCCGTACCGTCTCACGTTCGTGGGTTTCAGACTCCGGGATAGCGCACAGCGCCTTACGACACCACAATTCTAGCAATTCTACCATCTCCGGGAGATTCCTTCCTGCGCCTCGCAATTCCCCGATCCACTCTTTCGTTAATGGTTCTATATCTTGAGGATTAGAAAGGTTTTCGTCTTGTCCGGGTGAAGAAGGTTGACACGTGAAGGAAATCCCATGCCTTACGGCGAAGACATGAACGCACGGCGCCACGGCGTGGTCGACGCCTGTGTCGGTGCAGGCGCGGCGATCAGAAGCCGGGGCGCGCGGCGGAAGACCCGGCTCAACCGGGGAGGTTGGAGTGTGAGGTGTGATGACTCGCAGGGCAAGGAGAGCCATCCTTGTGGGCTGCGATATTGCGTGTTCCCTTGCAAGCGTCCTCGTGGCGCTACTCCTGCGCTTCGAGTTCAACCCAGCGCGCGCATTGCCATATCTTAACATGATCGCGCCACGCCTGCCTGCCCTCCTCATAATGCGGATCGCTTCGTACGCGGCATTTGGCCTTTACGATAGATTGTGGCAGTTCGCGAGCGTCCGGGAGCTCGTGGCCATCGCTGAAGCCGGTACCATGGCATCGATCGGCGATTACGTCTTGCTACACCTAATCCAGGGGCCTGGCTTCCCTCGAAGCGCCACCATTCTCATGTGGGTATTCAACATCGCCCTTGCTGGCTGGCTGCGCTTCTTCGCCCGGTTGAGACGGGAATGGATTCTCACGGGCAGATCCCGGGTGTGGGCGCCCCGGCGTGCGGGATTCACACAATCTGAGCCTGGGTCGGGGGGCTCTGAGTGGCAAGTCGGCCCGCCCCGGCGGGCTCTCATCATAGGCGCTGGCGAGGCTGGCGTGCTGGTGGCGAAGGAGCTCCGAGCCCATCCCGAGCTGGGCTACGACATAGTTGGGTTTGTGGATGACGATCGGTCAAAGCAGGGATACATGGTCGCGGACTTGCGGGTGCTCGGCACGCGCAGCGACCTCGCGGGCCTCGTCGCCAGGCATGACGTGGACGAGATCATCATAGCCATGCCGTCAGTGCCCGGTCGTGTGGTGAAGGAGATCGTCGCCGCGTGCGAAGGGCTGGGGACGCGGGTAAAGACCCTTCCCGGGGTGTACGAGCTCATCGATGGGAAAGTGGATGTGAGCCGCATCCGCGATGTCCAGATTGAGGACCTGCTGAGGCGGGAAGAAGTCAAAGTGGACCTGGACAAAATCGGCGGCTACCTTACAGGCCGACGGGTGCTTGTGACGGGCGCCGGCGGGTCCATAGGGCAGGAGCTATGCAGACAAATCGCGAGGTTCCAACCAGCAAGCCTGGTGCTCTTGGGGCATGCCGAAAACGACATATATGACATCGACCTTGAGCTCAGGGAGACATGTCCCGCCCTCAATGTCGTGCCCGTCATCGGGGACATAAGGGACGCGGCGCGTATGGAAAGCGTGTTCGCGCGCCACAAGCCGGACGTCGTCTTTCACGCGGCCGCCCACAAGCACGTGCCGCTCATGGAGATGCATCCTGAAGAGGCGATAAACAACAACGTGTTCGGCACCTGGAACGTTGCGTGCGCCGCCGACCGGCATGCCGCTTCTAGGTTCGTGCTCATTTCAACCGACAAGGCCGTGAACCCCGTGAGCATCATGGGCAGCACCAAGCGGGCGGCCGAGCTCCTCATCCAGGCCTTGAACAAGCACAGCGACACAAGATTCATGGCGGTTAGGTTCGGGAACGTCCTTGGGAGCAGGGGGAGCGTGATTCCGCTCTTCAAGCGGCAGATCGCGGCGGGCGGCCCGATCACGGTGACGCACCCCGATATGGTGCGCTACTTCATGACGATCCCCGAGGCCGTCCAGCTCGTCATACAGGCTGCCGCGATGGGCGAGGGCGGGGAGGTCTTCGTGCTCGATATGGGGGAGCCCGTTCGTATAGTTGATCTCGCCCGCGATCTCGTGAGGCTGTCGGGTCTTGACCCCGACCGTGACATAGAAATCAAGTTCACGGGCGTGCGCCCGGGGGAGAAACTGTTCGAGGAGCTGCTTACGGCGGAGGAAGGGACGGTAGCCACTTGCCACGAGCGGATATTCATAGCCAGGAGCGCGGCTGCGCTCGATGGGAGCGTCGAAGAGTTCCTTAAGACCTGCCGCGAGCTTGCCGTGGCGGGCGAGGCGGGCGGAACCCAGTTCGTGAACTGGGTTCGTGAGCTCACAAGCCACGACGGGACCCGCCGGGCCGGGGCGCCGGGCGGGCATTCCCTGGCAGCAAGGGGCGGCGCGTAACGGCCCTGGCGCAACCCGCTTCTTTGGAGTCTGAAGTGAAGAGAGAACTGGAAGAGAGAAGTAGAGGCGAACGGGGGCTGATGAACGGAACATGGCGACTCCTCTTGAAGCGTTGTTCATCCTCGCTGCCGCCGGGTACATCCTTGGTGGCATTAGCGTGGGAAGCATGCAGCTGGGGACGTCGGGAGTGCTGCTCGCGGCCTTGTACTTCGGACACCTGGGATACGAGATACCAGGCATTGTGCGCGATCTCGGGCTTGCGCTGTTTGTGGGGTCCGTCGGGCTCACGGCGGGCCCGAGGTTTTTCCGGAACCTCAGGCGAAACGCGCTGTCGTACGGTGCGATAGCTCTTCTCATAGTGGGTTCGGGAGCCGTAGCAACGGCGCTGCTCGCGAAGGTCCTCCAGATCCCGCGAGCGCTCGCGGTAGGCATCTACACGGGGGCCCTCACCACCACGCCGGGCCTTGCGGTGGCGCTTGAGGCGACGGGCGACAACGCGGCGTCGATCGGCTACGGCATCGCTTACCCCTTCGGCGTGGTAGGTGTTGTCCTCTTTGTGCAGCTCATGCCGCATATCCTCCGAAGGAACCTCAAGGAAGAGGTGGCGAGGCTGTCCCAGGGACCCGAGCGGGGCGCAAAGCTGGTGACGACGCTCTTGGTGCGGGAATTCGTTGTGGAAAACCCCGACGTGGACCGCAAAACCCTAGCCGAGCTCGGCGTGCTCTCTCGTACAGGCGCGGTGGTGTCGCGGGTGCAGAGAGGACGCCAGGTCTTTGCGGCGCTCGGCGATACCGTGGTCATGAAGGGCGATGGCATCCGTGCCGTGGGGACCGACGAGGCGCTCGCGAAGCTGGAGGCGCTCATCGGGCGCCGCGCGCATCTCTCGATGGACGAGCCTGGGGTGGAGTTGCGCGACCTTACCGTGGAGAGCCGCGAGGTCGCCGGGAAGACCGTGCGCGAGCTGAATCCCAATGAGCGTTACGGGGTCATACTTACTAGAGTCAGGCGGGCGGGGGTCGAGTTCACGCCAGGCGCCGATACTGTGCTTGAACAAAAAGATGTCGTGCGGGCGGTGGGCGCACCGTACGCGCTCGATAAGTTCCAGGCGGCCTTGGGGCGCCAGAGGCGGCCGCTGGAACGGACGGGCATGCTTGCTTTGACGCTTGTGTTGGCTGCCGGGCTTCTCATAAGCCGGCTACGCCTGCAGATTCCTGGTGTCGGGGCCGTGAGCCTCGGCATCGCCGGCGGACCCCTCATGGCAGGGCTCGTGGTCGGGCATTTCGGCGGCGTGGGACGGT
Source organism: Betaproteobacteria bacterium (assembly GCA_050260395.1). Classification (GTDB taxonomy): domain Bacteria; phylum Bacillota; class SHA-98; order UBA4971; family UBA4971; genus UBA6256. Next base: position 3,475 of record JBLNCC010000078.1, on the reverse strand, counting down.
GGTCCCTAAGGCCGCCAGGGCACATGCTCGGGATCACGCGCGAGATGGGCCTCATGCTCTTTCTGGCTGGCGCGGGCGTCGCGGCAGGGCGCGGGTTCGTTGCGACCGTCGCGAAGTATGGGTGGCTGCTCTTTGCGAGTGGCGCGCTCATCACGCTGATTCCAATGGTGCTTGGATTCGCGGCGTCGGCGTGGCTTTTCAGACTGAGCCTGCCCGACAACCTCGGGAGCATCTGCGGAGGAATGACGAGCACGCCCGCGCTGGGGACGCTCATCACCGTCGCCGGGAGCGACGAGGTCGCGGCCCCGTACGCAGCCACTTACCCCTTTGCCCTGGTGCTCGTGGTGCTTGCCACCCAGGCCCTCGCAATTCTCCTATAGTGTAGCGGGAGGATCACTGCTGCAGGGAGCGATGGTCTCGGGACCCTTGCCAGGAGGTGCGATAGGCGGTGGCTAACAGGCACCTTGGGAGCGTGTCATCAAGTGCGAGCCGGAGCCATGTGGAAGACTCGCGAATTGTTGCGTGAGGCCATTGCATTTCGTGCGGCCGGGGTAGTATAATGCTGCCAGTAGGCTGGAAAACACAATATGGAAGGCTCTTATCAAGAGCGGCGGAGGGACTGGCCCGATGAAGCCCGGCAACCGGCGGCGGACCCGCATGCGCGGTGCCAATTCCTGCAGAACTTTCCGTTCTGGGAGATGAGAGACGTAGCGCCTCTTCCTGAACGCGGAAGGGGCGTTTTTGTCCGTCCTGGGTCCCTTTGGGCCTTGTAGACCACGGACGCGGAAGGCGACCGAGTCTACCTCCGCGCGGACGGGCACACCTGGGTTTGGACGACGGATCCGCAGATTTACAGCAGGAGGGATGCTGAAAATGCCAGAGTCCACAAAGAGCCGCTCAACCAAAGCGAGGAAGCTCATCACGTCCGAATCAGTGACCGAAGGTCACCCGGACAAGCTCTGCGACAAGATCGCCGACTCCGTGCTCGATGCTATCCTGAGAGAGGATGCTGACGCCCGGGTAGCGTGCGAGGTTGCCGCGACGACGGGCCTGGTTTTCGTCATGGGCGAGATCACTACGTCTTGCTACGTAGAGATCTCGGAGATCGTCCGTAATACCGTTCGGGACATCGGGTATACCAGAGCCAAGTATGGGTTTGACGCTGATACGTGCGGCGTCATCACGTCCATCCACGAGCAGTCGGAGGACATCGCAATGGGGGTGAACCAGGCGCTCGAGGTGCGACAGCTCGAGGCTGCCGGGGTCGTAAACGGTTTCGAGCATTTGGGCGCTGGCGACCAGGGCCTCATGTACGGGTTTGCCACACGGGAGACCCCGGAACTCATGCCCGTGCCGATAATGCTTGCCCACAAGCTGGCCCGACGGCTCGCGGAGATCCGTAAACAAGAGATCGTGGACTATCTGCGCCCGGACGGGAAGACGCAGGTCACCGTGGAATACGACGGCGACACGCCTGTGAGGGTGGACGCCGTGGTGATCTCCGCCCAGCATCATCCGGACGTCGACTACGAGACGTTGAAGCGCGACATCATCGAGAGAGTGATTCGTCACGTGATCCCATCGTCTCTTCTGGATGAGCGCACGAGGTTCTTCATCAACAACACGGGCAGGTTCGTAGTGGGTGGCCCGCACGGCGACTCGGGGCTCACGGGTCGGAAAATCATCGTGGATACGTACGGAGGTGCGGCACGCCACGGCGGTGGATCGTTTTCAGGCAAGGACCCGACCAAGGTTGACAGGTCGGCGTCCTATGCTTTGAGGTGGGTGGCGAAGAACCTGGTTGCCGCGGGCATCGCGGACAAATGCGAGGTGCAGGCGTCTTACGTGATCGGCTCGTCGCGGCCCATTTCGGTCGGGGTCGAGACCTTCGGCACGGGCAAGCTGCGCGACGACGATATCCTGGCGCTCATCCGCAAGCATTTCGACTTGCGCCCGGCCGCCATCATCGATAGGCTGGACCTGCGGAGGCCGATTTACAGCCCGGTGGCGGCATACGGCCATTTCGGAAGGACCGACCTGGACCTTCCATGGGAGAGGCTGGACAAGGTCGACGATCTGAAAGCCGATGCCTTCTGAGATCCTGGCGTCAAGGTAGATCGCCATAAGTAATCGCCTGTTCCAGGAAGGACACGCGCCATGCAGGGTTGCCGGTGTTGCACTCGGGGACGGCGCCCCAAGCGGGGCGCGCTTCGCCAAAATCCGGCCCGTCTGGCAAGTGGCCGGATTTTGACACGCCTCGTGCAATCACCGGCAACCCAAGGCCTCGGAAAACGAGAGGGAATTAATGACCTCATACTTAGGCGGTGAAGCTATCGGGCCGAATGCAGGCCGGGTCCTTACCGGGTCGGCTAGGTCCCGGGGCGTGCGGCTCCACGATGTGAAGACGCTGAACGCGAAGGTTGGGCGCGCGAGGCCGCTGAATTGCGGGACGGCGAGGCATGGCGTGGTAGGCGCACTGAGTCTTGCCTGTACGCTGTATGGGCGGTAGGTGGTTTGTAAGCCGCTCTGAGCGGCACTGTCGATGGCGGCGGGTATGCAGATAGCCGAGAGGGGGGGCTGTGTAAGGGGCCCTGGCGCTTTTATGACGGCAGGGACATACTAGGAAGAGGAATTCGGGGCTTTATGTAGAAGTAGACGTGGACACTGGCTTGCCGCGGGTGGACGCAAGCCTGTCTCATGGGTAGTTTTGTGACGGTGCGAGCTCGACCGCATCGGTCGAGTTCTATGTTGTCGTGTGTTGGCCCGTCCTGCCATGTGGCGTCGGCCTGTCGCCTCCGGGCATTGTGAGGAGGATAACCAGCGTGGTAAATGTGGGTGTAATCGGGTGCGGTAACTGGGGGAAGAACTACGTCAGGAACTTTTCCGAGATCTCCGAGGCGAAGCTGGTAACCTGCTGCGACACCAATCAGGCCAGGCTTGCGGCAATCAGAGAGAGATACCCGCTTGTCAGGCTGACTAGGAATTTCCAGGCGGTGGCGTCTGATCCGAAGATAGATGCGGTGGTGGTCGCAACTCCCCCCGCAACTCATTACAGCATAGCCCGTGCGTGCCTTCTTCGGGGGAAGCACGTCCTCGTGGAGAAGCCGTTCACGCTTTCCTCGGAAGACGCGGACCACCTCGTGGATATCGCGGACAAGGCAGGCAAGATCCTGATGGTGGGCCACATCATGGACTACCACCCTGCCATGCGCGTGGTCAAGGAATACGTCGAATCGGGTGAGCTCGGCAGGATCTATTATCTGCATGCCACCCGGACAAGCTTGGGGATCGTGCGCGAAGACGTGAGCGTGCTGTGGGACAAGGCTCCGCACGACATAGCGACCCTTCTCTACTTGCTGGACGATGAGCCCGTGAGCGTGGCGGCCACCGGTCAGGCCTACGTTAACGATGGCATCGAGGACGTGGCCTTCGTGACCATCCGCTTCGCCTCGGGGGTGATGGCGAACATCCACCT
>JBLNCC010000077.1:0-2822 GCA_050260395.1 Betaproteobacteria bacterium | reverse complement strand
CAGCCCGGCGAACCCCGGGATCACGTGGTCCGCGTGGCGAAGGACCTCTGGCTTGCCCACCCCCACGGCAAACATGCCGGCTCTACGGGCGGCTTCCACCCCGGCCTCGGCGTCCTCGAACGCCACGCAGCGGCGCGGGTCCGCGCCGAGTCTTGCGGCGGCCAGCAGGAAGACCTCAGGGTCGGGCTTGGCCTTCGATGCGGTGTTGCCGTCCACAACTGCATCAAAGAGTGTCGTGATGCCCAAACCCTCCAGGATGATAGGCGCGTTCTTGCTTGCCGATGCTAGCGCGGTCTTTATCCCCAGTTTTCTCAGGCCACCGATGAACTCGGACGCTCCGGGCAGGATCTCAGAGGGCGAGAGCTTGCTGACGTATTCGACGTACCATCGGTTCTTTTTCTCGGCCAGCTCGGTCTTCTTCTGCTCGTCCAGGCTGAGGCCGGCGATTTCCAACAGTATCTCCAGAGATCTCATCCTGCTGACGCCTTTGAGCTTCTCATTGTCCTCGGGCGAGAAGTCGAACCCGAGCTCGTTCGCGAGGCGCTTCCATGCCAAGTAGTGGTACTTCGCCGTATCTACTACAACGCCGTCGAGGTCGAATATCGCGGCTTCAATTGCCAGCGTAGCCTCTGATGATGGTGATGCTGCCACAACGTATGCCCTCCCTGATGCTTAGGGGCTAGAGGTGGTCTCGGCCGTTGGTCTGGCGCGATGCCTCGGGGGCCTGGAGCGCCCGTGGCTGTATATTCGCGCCACACAGCAAGCATTCCTCCGCGACTCGGATAACACGCACGGCGAGCGTTGTGGTCTTCAAGCGGGTTGCGCCTGGGGTCCAGGGAGCGGGGCGGGCGTGTCGGAGCCGCACCCACTACCTCGGTCCACGGAGCCAAGGGCGTCGAGGGGATCACAGCCGAGCCCTGGGTTACTGGGCCCCGGACGCCCGGAACCGCAGGTGATTACAGCGACAGCACAGCGGCAAGCGTCGTTCCGAAAGCACAGGCGTGCATTTCTCCAGCTGTTGCACCGGACCAGCCTAGTGCTCTGGCAGGAACTTGCGACCGTCACAACGAAATCTCGGGCCGAGGGGATGTGCGCCTTGCCCTAGCTGTTGGAGATCTAGATAGGAACTTCAGGCACCAATGTCTTCGTTGCGGATGAGGATGGAAGCGCTGTCGCTTCGGCGACAGAGGCGTATTCCCTTCATACCCCGTGTCCCAACTGGACTGGGCGGGACCCGCGTGACCGGTGGCCCACCACCATCGCCGCCGTGAGGGGTGTATGCGCTGGCGCCGGCGTCAGGCCGGCCGACGCCAGCTGCGTGGGACTTACCGGGCAGATCCACGGCCCGGTGTTGCTCGACACGCGCACGGGTGCGCCCAGAAGGTCGCGGGGCGGACCTGGCAGGCTGCCGCGACCGGTCATAGCTGACCCCAGCCCAGTCAGGGCCGACCTGAGCCGGCTGAAGAGCATTCGCAAGAAAACAGAGACCATTGAAGGGTTGCGCGGTGAGGAACGGCCTCAGGGTCCCCTTCGCGGAACCGTAACCGGATTTCGACGAATTCCGGCGGGTGCCCCTGGGCGAGAAAGATGCCGAAAGGGTGCACTTCGTTGAGCTTTACGCCGATCAGGAGATGGTGAGGTGCGTCCTTGAGGACCTGCTCGAGGAAGGGAGAGCGGCGACCTTCGACGAGGATCCAGAAGCCTACTACCGTCAGCTCATCAAGTTCTGGCACAGGATGGCCTACGACTACATACGGGTCGCGGGAGGCCTCGAATCTGTGAGTGCCGAGAAAACCGCCAACGATACTGCAGGCCTCTCCCGCGGTAAGGGGTAATGGGTGGACGAGCACGCGGGCCTCATCGCCTCCTGGGAAGATTACGAGCGCTACCCGTGGCCAAGGCCGGAGGACGTTTACCATTCGTGGCAGGAGTTCGTGGCGAAGAACCTCCCGGCCGGCATGAAGATTATGGTGTGCCCCTCGAGCGGGGTCCTTGAGGTCGTGGCTGAACACCTCCTAGGCTTCGAGGGGCTGAGCCTGATGCTGTACGAGAATGAGGAGCTCGTCGAGGCCGTGTTCAACAGGGTCGGCGAACTCATCTGCGGCTTCTACGAGAACATCGTCACGATGGACAACGTGGCCGGCTTCTTCCAGGGAGCGGAGCGAGGGCGTACTCAGCGATCTCCTTTCGGCTGGGGCAACGCATCCCAGACACCGTGGCTCTTGAGCGCTACTCATATGGCAGCTCCGATGTTCACGAGAACCTGTCTGAGCCGTGCGAGAGATCTCGACGTCAGGGCCGCGGCCACTTTCTCGCTCCTGCCGGGGAGCCGGGTCGAGACGCTCCTGGCGGACTCGTGCCTGCCGCATCCGGCACCGCTCACGCACTGGAGTTGACGAAGAGCCAGATCCCGACCAGCCCTGACAAGAGCATCCGTTGCTGACAGCGGGCGTTTGCCGCAGATACCTCGCATCCTGTACCTGCCGGCTTGCTCTTGGCCTTGCGTGGTCGGGGCCCTAGGACGCTGATGACTGCGTCCGCGCCACTTATCGCGCGCTCGATCGCCGAGGAATCAGCGAGTTCGCCGCGCAGAACCGCCAGGCGCTCGTGCCTCAGGTTGAGCTTTGCCGGATTGCGGGCGAACGTGACGAGACGACCTGATTTCCCGCTGTCGGCGCCTGCTCGCCCACTTATCTACCTGTCTTGTCGGTTGCCCCAAAGACAGCGAGCCTCATCAGGTATGCAGCTCCTTCAGCTCGCCGGTCTCGACGTAGAAGACGCGCTCCGCGATGTTGGTGACGTGGTCGGCGATGCGTTCGAGG